>NZ_AUPZ01000004.1 GCF_000445475.1 Sulfurimonas hongkongensis | reverse complement strand
GGGGAATTATAGGAGGATGTTGCTTAATAGTTTCTTAAAGTGGGAGGAAGTTTAAATACTTTTTTTATTTGTTGTTTTTTGCTTTAAATAACTAGCTTTTTGCTAGCTATTTTAAAGTATATGTGCATAGCCTGTTTCTGGTTCTATAGCTATATTTACTATATCTCCACTTGAATGCGTCAATCTAATATTGCATGTGTCAGTTATTACTCTTTCATATATACTATTTGCACTATTTGGATTACCGAAAAGTGGACGACCTATGTGATCAAATGTAATACGCCTTGCGGTCGAGCCACAATTTGAAAATGAAACATTTGTTATATCGTATGTTTCTTGCAATGCCATTTTTTTATTTCTTCTAATATCACCTAAAAGAATAAAACCTGAAGCACCTCCACTCATATATTGATTCGAGTTTTGAGGATCTCTTGCAATTTCATTAATAGCATTAGCATTATCACTTAATGTTTCATCACTATAAATAGTATATGCCCAAATATCTTCGCCTTCTATAGTTTTATTAAACTGAATTTGCCATCTTTTTTTATACCAATCAGCATCATTCACATCAAACTTATCATCGACCATAGCTAGATGCTGAGTATACCTAATATGTGATACGACTTGAATCGCTGCTTCTCTTAATTTGTTTGACTTCATCTCTGGCAAGATTACTGCAGCTAAGATACCAATAACAATAAGTACAAAAATAAGCTCCATCATTGTGAATGCTTTTTTCATAAGACACCCTTTTAGGTTTTAAGTGACTAATTATATCAAAATTACTGAAATGTTAAATTATAATTGAATTTGTAAGAAAGTATTTGAGGAGTTTAAACCCCTCAAATATAGAAGATTAAAGCTCTGGAGCTTTTTGAACATCGTAGAGTATATCATCCATTGGATGTCTATACATTGGCATAGCAAGTCTTTTCTCATCTAAGATATGACCAATAAAACCTATAGATCTACCTAGGATAAAGAAAGCATTTAAAGCACCTGCGTCGATAAATACATCAATTTCTTCATCACTATACGCTAGTGATCTCCACATATCTACCATCAAAATACCGATAGTTCCGTCAACATTTAGTATTAGATTCTCTTTTTTAGATGTTGTTAACTGCTCTACTGTTAAAGCATAATCTAACAATGGAGTTGATGGAAAGTTCTCTTTTGCAAACTTTTTAAGTCCTTCTACTCTTAAATCTGGGTTCTTAAGAGACTTGATACGGTGACCAATACCAGGAATTGGAACTCCCTCTTTTTTCATATATGCTAAGAACTCTTTTGGGCTAAGTTTATTATCCTCAGCATATTTAAAATACTTAGCGGCACCATCTATTGCTCCACCAAATCTTGGACCAATGGTAAGTAGTCCAGCTATAAGTGAACTAATAACATCTTTGCCAGCTCTAGCTGTTACTTTTGCATTGTGAGCACCAGAGACTGCTGGACCATGATCTGCCACAGTTTTAAGTACAGTTTCTAAAAAGTCAACAGCCCATCTTGGATATCTCTTTTTAAACCACAAGATACTCATAACATCGCCTATAGTAAAGCCTGTGTCTGGGGTTGCAACTGAGCTTATTGGATAACCACAATAGTGTGCTTCTTCACCTCTATCATCAGAAATAGTACAGATAAACTCTTTGCTTCTTCTTGATTTTGGTACAATATTTAGTGCTGGCTCTTTGATATCTTTTATAATACCCTCAGCATGAAGTTCACTATATATACCGCTTATTATCTCTGGTAAATCATTAAATGATGCAGGAACATGGATGCCAACTGCTTTCATTGCAGCATTTTTAGCCTCAGCTGTTTCTCTATCATCATTAGCAGATGCACCTGCATGACCAAACTGAACACCACTATCATAATGTTTAGCAATTGTACCAATACACCATGCAATAATAGGTTTTTTGAGTTTGCCCTCTTTGACTGCTTCTATTACTTTATACTCTTCAGTACCGCCAACTTCACCTAGAAGTAACATATATTTAACTTCAGGATTAGCTTCCATTCTAAGTAGATGATCAATAAAAACAGAGCCTACAAATCTATCTCCACCAATAGCCACGCCCTCAGCGATGCCATCAGCATTTAAAGAAATAATGTTTGAAAGCTCATTAAAGAGACCACCTGAACGAGTTACAAGTCCACATGAACCTGCACGGTGAAGTTTAGATTGAACTATATTTTCTATTGTTCCGCCAACATTTGCAATCTTAAATGCCCCTGGAGCTATACCACCAACAGTAGCAGGTCCAATAACTGTCACACCTAAACTTCTTGCGTGTGCATTCATCCCTCGAGCAAGTCTTTCAGGAATACCCTCAGCTGTTATCATGATGGATCTAAAACCACCAAGGTTTAAAGCTTCCATAGTTACATCATAAGCTGTTCTAAAAGATGCAAAATTTAGAAGTACATCAGCCTGAGGTTGAGCAGCCTTTGCATCTGCTGTTGATTTATAAAGTGGTATCATAATCTCATCTGAACCATAAAAAAACTTCTCAAACTTATTTGAACTTGTAGGCGCTACAATCGCTGCTACCGATGGAGTCTCTCTTTTTATAGTGTAGTCATAATCTAGCATTCTTTGGATTGCAGTTTTGTTATTGTTCCAAAAGATTGCTTGTGTTTTTTTAGTAAATAATTGTGCCATTTTCTCTCCCTACTTCGCTAATGCCATACGCACGATGTCTGTAACATGTGTCTCTGGTCCATAAACTTCTATATAAAGTCCAAGTCTATCTGCTGCTTCTTTAATATCTTTTAGACCTTTTTCATAGTTTGGTCCGCCACGGCGAACATAAATCTTAATTCCTATCTCTTTCATTTTATCTGCATAGTTTTCAAATGCTTGGATGATACCTGTAAAAGTTTTAGCAACATCAGTAAAGTTAGCAATGGCTCCACCAATAATTAAGATTTTATCTCTGCCCTTTGCATCTTTTTTTCTAGTCATCAGATCAAGTATTGTCTCTGCATAAAACTTCGTCTCGCCAGTAGTTGGTCCACCTGAGTACTCTCCATAATTCGCCAAATCTTCTATGCCAGCCAAATCTGCAATAGTATCAGCATAAACAACTGACGCCCCGCCTCCTGCTACCATTGTCCAGATTCTAGCATCTGGCTTTAATAGAGTAAGCTTTAGTGAAGCGCCTGTTTTTGCATCAGCAGCTTCTATCGCTTCTACTTCTGGTGATTTTGACTCCATGCCAAATGCAGTAGGATACTCAACATCTCCCCACTCTTCTACCATCATAAAACCTGCTGTATCATCAAGCTTTGCAACCATATCAAGAAGTTCTATCTTTTTGCCTTGGAGTACAAATGGGTTTATTTCTAAATATGCAAAATTTAACTCTCTATATGCTCTAAAAAAGCCTATCGCAAATTTTGTAAATGCATCTTTGTCGTCTTTTGCAACATCTTTAGGGATATTAGCTTTGATTTTCTTAGCTATCTCTTCTTCACTCTCAGTTATATCAAATGCAACTTCTGTTACTTTTTCTTCCCAACCCTCTTCAACTTCCATACCGCCCTCAGCAGACATATAAAGCATATCCGAGTCACCTACACAAGTAGCTGAAATATAGTACTCTTCTTCTTGTTTGTGCGGAGTAAATGGCTCAACAATAAAGTGAGTAAGCATATCAACATTCGCTTCGCCTACAGGAGCATCTCCATCAAATGAAAAATAAACAGATTGCTTTTTTGATGATTTCTCATCTATCCAAGTTGCAGCTTTAGCCAAACTAACATCACCTGGCTTTGAGTCTTTAAAAAGAACTAAATCATTTTTACCTCTTTTACCAAAAAGCATATCTGGCTTTGCCACTAACTTTTTGTCTTTTAACCATGTATTTTCTTTTGCGGCTTTTTTTAATTCTGATCCATTTTGAACCATTACAGTTTCATAAGCATATGTAAAATCTGGAAAGTATTTATCCCAATGCTTTGCTAAAATCGACTTTGCATCATATTCTCTAATCGCTTTTTGAGCCATTTGCAACTCCCTATTTTGTTATTTGTGTGCAATTCTATCACATGTTATTAAAATACCTTGTCTACTTGCTTAGCTGGGCTCTATAGATTTAATTAGTGTTTATTTTAGTAACATAAGCATTGTAAACAGGTATATTTTTGTAACTAATAGTTACAATGTCTTTATTTTTTACAATTTTTGAGACTTGTGTCAACCTATATGTGTTGCAATTAGTTACACCATAGAAGCGCAATCTACTTGCCATTTTATACTCTGTATCAACACATTCTATGCCTCTGTTTTTAAGCTCAGTCGCTAACTCTTTTGCCACATGCATATTATATGCGAAGTGATTTCTAGGTTTACTCAAATAGGGATAAAGCTCTTTGTTGAAAAAAACTACTAAGGTGTTTAATATAAGAAAGGCAAGAGATATCATAAATGTTATCCTATACTTTGTTCTAAACATCTTTAGTCTAACTCTATACGAGTGATAAAATGTTTGTGCAGCTAAGACAAGTGCTAGTATAAGATATGGTGCAAAAGCTTCTAACTCTATTCTTTGTCTAAAAGATAAAACCAAAGACAATAAAAATGGTACTGCTGTTATGAACCACAATATTTCTACATCTTTGGTCAAATATCTTCTATACAATATATAAAACAAATAGATAAAAACTATGGGAGTAAATATTGCGCTATAAACACCTATAGCATCTAAGAAGTGCCCTTGTGGTCGACCTCCTGTGTCAATCTCATACAAAAATATTGAGATAAAAAATGTAACTATATTGAAGATGAAAAAATTTTTCTCTTTTTTATAAATAGCATAAATACTAAGTGCTAAGAAAAGATAAACAAATTCTCCTGCTACTAAAGCGTAGATAGTCAAAAGGAAGTATGTAAATTTTATAGAGAAATTTTTATATATATAGACAAAAAGCAGAAGTCCAAATATAATGAATCCTGCATTGTTAAGTATGATGGCTGAGCTTACAACGCCTGGCAATAGAACAAAAACAAATACTAACCATAGTCTGATTTTTTCTTTTTGCACATACTCTTTTGATATTTTATAGAGTAGCATTGCACTAAGGAGATGTAGTATAATCATAGGAAGCCTAAGAGCAAAATCATTTGTACCAAAGAAGTAGATAGAAATATTTGCTAGAAAGCTTAAAAAAGAGAACTCTTCATACAAAATCATAGACTCTCTGTAAGAGATGGAGAGTGAAGATGTCTCAAAGAGAAGTATTGCGGCATCTATTCCTAGGATTAAGAATAAGATGATTCTATATTTCATAGTTTTAAAAAATTTCCTATTATCTCATGTCCATACTCACTCATGATGGACTCTGGATGAAACTGGACTCCATAAATAGCTCTATCTTTTATCTTTAGAGCCATTATCTCACCATCATCTGTACTATATGCAGTTGGTTCTATATCTTTTGAAAGCACATCTTTATCAACTATCAAAGAGTGATACCTTGTAGCTATAAACTCTTTTGGAATACCTTTAAATATCTCACACTCTTTTACTACTTTCATAGTTGAAGTCTTACCATGCATCATGTTTTTTGCTCGAACTACATTTCCTCCAAAAGCTTGTGCTATGCTTTGATGGCCTAAACAGATACCCAAAATCGGCACTTTATCTTTAAAATGTTCTATTACACTTAAGGTCACACCAGCTTCATCTGGAGTCGCAGGACCGGGTGAGATGATTATTTTTTTAGGGTTTAGTGCCTCTATCTCTTCTAAACTCATCTCATCATTTCTAATAATTTTTAAATCTGCACCTAATTCTCTACAATACTCAACCACATTATAAGTAAAGCTATCGTAGTTGTCTATCATTAAAATCATCTTTTTATCCATTCTTTTGTTTATCATAAAAATAATTTGTGGCTTCTACAAAGCCATCTACGCTTCCGCAGTCAAATCTTTTACCCTTAAACTTGTAAGCTATTACTCCACCTTTTTTTGCTTGAGCCAAGAGGGCATCTGTTATCTGTATCTCTCCACCTTTTCCAGCTTTTGTCTCTTTTAGGATATCAAAAATATCTGGGGTTAGTATATATCTTCCTATGATGGCTAGGTTTGATGGAGCAAGCTCAGGCTGCGGTTTTTCTACCATATCACTAACTCTTATAATGCCATCTTCTATAGTATCACCAGCTATAACCCCATACTTGCTAGTATCTTTTTGTAAAATCTCTTGGACTGCTACTATACTACACTTGTACTTTTCATAAAGTTTTACCATTTGAGTGAGGACTGCATCTCCACCATTATCACACAAATCATCTGCGAGTATTACTGCAAAAGGTTCATCTCCAATAAGTGTCTCACCACTTGCTATAGCATGTCCTAAACCTTTCATCTCTAGCTGTCTTGTATATGAAAATGTACACTTCGTAAGAACATCTCGTATCTCATCTAAGTAGTGCTCTTTTGAAGTTCCTTTTATCTGATGCTCTAACTCATAAGAGATATCAAAATGATCTTCAATAGCCCTTTTTCCTCTCCCTGTAACTATTGCCATAGTCTCAATCTCGGCTTCAATAGCCTCTTCTACACCATATTGAAGAAGTGGTTTTGTAAGAACAGGTAGCATCTCTTTTGGGATAGCTTTCGTAGCTGGTAGAAATCTTGTTCCATAGCCGGCTGCTGGAAAGAGACATTTTTTAATTTTTTCATTGTTTTTTGACATATTAAGCCTTGAAATATTTTAAAGCAAGAGTCTATCTTCATTACTCTTTTATTTTACTTTTTTTCTACTAAATTATCCGCAGAACCAAGTAAAACTGCTATAAATTTTGTTTCCCTATTAGAATCAAAGACAATTTTTGCCATCATCGTAAGTGGAATAGAGAGTAGCATTCCCACAATTCCAAGTAGCCATCCCCAAAAGATAAGTGATAAAAAGACTACCAAAGTTGAAAGCCCTAAATCTTTACCCATAACTTTTGGCTCTATCACAGATCCAATCACAACATTTATAACTATATATAATAGACTTACTATAGCTGCACTTAGAGAGCCGAGTTGTACAAGAGTTAATAGTACAACTGGGATTGCAGCTATAATTGAGCCAATATTTGGAATGAAGTTTAACATAAAAGCCAAAACTGCCCAAAGAAAAGCGTAGTCTGTACCAATGAGTAAAAGTGCTACATATATAACCAAAGCTGTAAAAAGAGATATAAGTGCTTTTAAAACCATATACCTTTTAATCTTTTTAACTATCTCTTGTATGTTTTCTTTCATACCTCTGTCGCCACTTGCAAACGCTATTCTTTGAGTAAAATGCTCTGATTCTAAGAGCATGAAAATAACACTTAGTAAAATCACGAAACCGTTTGTAAACATAGAACCAATGCCTTGAACTATGCCACTTGAGAGTTGCATAATCTGCTTTGGGTCTATAATGCTTAAGAGTTCGCTCTTTGGCAGATCAAATCCCATACTCGTAAAAATCTCAAAAAGTTTATCAAAACTACTTGAGAGTTGTTGTTCATAAATATAGATGTTTGAGCTAAACTCTTGAACTGAAGAGCCAATAAGCTTTGCCACAAGTAACAAAAATATTACAAATATACTCATAACTAAAGTGAGTGATAGGGCATTTGGCAATCCCTTTTTGTTAAAATAGTTATAAAATGGAGAGAGAATTATAGCGATGAAAAGCGAGAGTAAAAATGGTACAACTATCTCTGAAGCACTTTTTATACCTGCTAAAATAATTATAACACTTGCACAAACTATAAATACGTAACCAAAATTTCTCTCTTTCATTATTGGCCTTTAGCTCTGTATCTGTTTTTGATTTGTGAGTTGTTGGAGATAGTTAGAGATATTTATAAGTGAAAAGGTTACTAAAAATATCATCAAACCTGGAAAAAAACTAACCCACCACGCTATCTCTATAACCTCTTTTCCTCCGCTTAAAATTGTACCCCAACTCATCTGAGGAGCTACAATGCCAAGACCTAAAAAACTAAGTCCTGACTCTGCGAGTATTGCTCCGCCAACTCCAAAAGTAAAGCTTACAAAGTAGATGGGAGCTAAAAGAGGTGTGTAGTACTTAAAAAGTATCTTTATTTTAGATACTTTTGCTATGTTTAGTATCTTTACATATGGTTGGCTTGTGATGCTAAAACTCTCTGAGCGGATAAGTCTAGCAGTTGTCATCCAACCTGTGATGGAGATGATAATTATTAAAACCCATGCAGAGGCATTTACATAACTCACAAGAGCAAGAAGTAAAAAAAATGTAGGAAACGTTAAAAAAAGATCAACTATAATGACAAAAGATTTATCAACTGCTCCTCTAAAGTAGCCTGCCATCGAGCCAAGTATCAAACCTATCATGGAAGCTATAAAAGCACTACCAACACCAATGATAAGTGAGATTTTTCCACCCTCTATAAGTCTAGCTAATATATCTCTGCCTAGTCTATCAGTTCCTAGGGGATGTTCTAGTGATGGAGGAACAAGTATAGAGTTACTTTGTAGTGCGTAAGCATCAACTCCATAAAAAATAGAGCCAAAAAAAGAAAAAGTAAAGATGCAAAACAGAATTGCGATGCTAACTTTTGGCATCTTCTTTATTGCTTGATGCCAAGAAGTGTAGTCATCATTTGATCAACTGTAGTAATAACCTTTGCAGCAGCACCATATGAAGTTTGATATTTAATTAAGTTTGTCATCTCTTCATCTATACTAACTTTAGAGACTGAATCATACTCCATCTCTGTAGCTCTAAATTGCGTTGTAATAGTCTCATTTCTTAGAGTTGCCGCCATAGTTTTACTACCAACTTCTGTAGCTGTTAAATCAAACATAGCATAAGTTGTTAGATCATACTTTTGAGAACCAACTTGAAAATCAAATTTTTCATACTGATGTTGAACCATGTTTAGTGCTACAACATTATCTCCAGATGAAGGAGTTTGTCCAGCCGATACCAAAGTAGGATCGTTGGCTATTGCATAATTTAGTTCTATACTTTGTGCATCATCTCCATCAAAATATCTGTTTAACCCCATAGCTCCTGCAAAGTTAGTTCCTGATTTATAAGAGTCATTTTTTAAAGTATCATGAAGAGCAAAAGTGTAACCTTTTGACTCTGCAGCAGGATCAAGAGTAAGCTCCATTCCACTTTTTCCATTTTTAAACGACGCCCAATTAAAGCTTATAAAGTCATCTATATCATTGTTAGCGTTACCATCGGCATTGTCATCCTTTTGTGCTTCTAATTGACCTTGGATAGAGTTTGAACCAACTGCTCCAGTCATAGTAGTTGCCTGATTTATAGTTATATCTCTAGATGATGTTACATTTCCATCTATATCATATACTACTACGCTAAAAGTGCCTTCATTTATATTTAGTGAGTTCATAATAGCATCTGTAGAATTTAAAGTTGTCTCATTTGACTCCATTTTGGTTGTAGCAGCTCTTGCGTAAATGTTGTTAGTTGACTCTATAAGTCCTTTTGCAAAAGCGTCCATTTGAGATATTACATTTTGGATAACTCCATCAGTTGGCATGCCACTAGTCGTATCAATAGATCCTCCACGAAGATTCAGTATTGAGCCTACAACTCCGCCATTAATTTTTTCATCCATAGGTATAAGAGTACCATCTTGCCTCTCATATGCCACTTCATAAAAGCCATTTGGATTATCTTCATTAGAGATATGTATAGGGTGATGCGTGTTTCCATCTACTATATTAAAGCCATTTACATGGATGCTATAACTTCCTGTTTTTGTATTTGATGAACTATCTATTTGTATATTTGATGTTAATTCTCCTGAGTTTACTTCAGCCCCAATAAGTTTAGATAAGCTTCTCTCTAAGACATTTCTTTGGTCTCTTAAGTCATTTGCTGTAAATGTATCCCCAGCTTCTGCAATATCTATTGACTTGTTTATATCCGCTATCTTTTGAGCTATAGAATTAACTTCATTTATATTTACGCTAAGTTGGTCATTTAGTTGACTTTGGAGAGACTTTACTTGATTTTGCGTAGATGAAATGTGTTGTGTTAGCGTCTCTGTCTGAGTTGTAAGTGCTAGTTTTATCGCATCATTATCAGGGTTATCAGCAAATGTTTGCCACATATCATAATACTTTGTCAAGTCAGCTTTTATACCAACTCCGTCGATCTCTGGAAAATAAGTTGAGAGTTCATCTAGAGTTTTTTTCTCAAAATCACTATACTCTTTATCTCTAGATACTGCACTATATCTATCAAAAACAAAGTTATCAAAGATTCTTTTGATATCTTGAACCTCAGCACCATTTCCAACATTTCCAGGGTACGTACTAAGTGGAGTAGCTGCTTTTGCGACAACTCTTTGTCTGCTATAACCCTCAACTTCTGCGTTTGAAATATTATGCCCAGTCGTATTGATACCTGTTTGAGCTACTTGTAACCCTGTATAACCAATATGCAATGCGTTAAATATAGATGCCATATTACACTCTCACTTGCAAGATAGATGAGTTTTTAGATGCCACTTTGCTGTAACCCTGCATCTCTGTTGGTACTATTTTTTCCAAAAATGTGTTGTACAAGTTACTAACTACTAAAACAAGTCTTGCGTAGTGTTTATTTACATCTCTTAGCTTGTTTAGTTCTATTTTTAGGTCATCTAACTGGCTATGTTGCTCTTTACTTAGGAGTTGTGGGAGATCCATATCAGGGTTTTTACTCATCAAAGAAGATATCTCATGGTCAATCATAGCTTTTTTAGTCTCAAAACTTTTTAATTTTTCCTCTTTCAATGACAACCTATCAAATTGCGGATCATTTTTAGCTTCTTTAATATCTGCAATATCAGACTCTGTAATTTGTATCAAATCTCTTAAATCAGCTAACGCTCCCTGTAAATGATGAGACAACATTTTAACTCCTATCTTTATCTTAAACCTAAAGTAACTCTTGTGCTATCTTTTTTGAGAGTTCTTCTAGGTTGATTTTATACTCACCCGAATCAATCGCTTCTTTTATACGCTCGATTTTGCTCGTATCACCTTGTTTTGTTATATTTGTATTAGTTTTACCAGCTTCTTTTGACTCACCAAAATTACTAGCGTGCAAACTGCGAATAGCAGAACTATTTAGTTGAGAAATCATCACTCATCCTTTTTTTGTCATCATAGACTTTTTCATATTACATCTATATCGACAAAACTCAAAAATACTTCAACCTAATATCTAGCGTTTCTCGCTCAAAAAGTCATAAAGCATCTGTGAAAAACCAAATCCACCAGCACTTGCTTTTGCAAGCTCGTCTCTGTACATGGACTTATAAATCTTCTCACCTGGATCATTTTGCTCGGTAAAGAGATTTTTCTCATCTTTCATAGCATTGTCCATCAGCATCTTAAGTATTACAGATTCAAAAGCATCAGTCTGTTCTCTTAGTTTGTCTTCTTTAGAATTTTCATCTATCTTAGGAATATTCATATTTTTAGACATCATCTGGGCTTGTGCGTCTATAGAGTTACTATACATTATTTTTCCCTCTCATAAAATTTTACATAACCTTTAATTGTGCTGAGATGCTTCCAGCACTCTTCATAGCTTCAAGTATAGCTATGATATCTTTTGGAGTAGCTCCTAACTTTTGAAGTGAACGAACTACATTTGCTACAGTAGTAGTTCCTCTTTTTGTATAAAGTTCATTTTGGTTTAATCCAATGACTAAGTCATTATCCACCGTCAAAGCACCCTCTGGTTGTGACAAGTTATCTTGCTCAAGTATCTTTATAGTTATATCTCCATGAGTTAAAACTACAGGCTTTACTTCTATATTGACTCCAGCAATTATAGTTCCTGTTCTCTCATTTATGATGATTTTGTTTTTAGGTTTGTAATCCATATCTATGCCTTGAACCTCAGCTAAAAACTCTATCATACTCTTGTTTTGTGGTTTTTTTAGGCGAATTGTTCTTGGATCCATAGCAACTGCAACTTGAGTGTTGTAAAAATCATTTATAGCTCTTTGGATTGCTACACTGTTTTTAAAGTTTGACTCCTTTAGTGAAAGGTTTGCGTACTCTTGATTGTAGAGATCTATGTTTATCTCTCGCTCTACAAATCCGCCCTCATATACTATTCCTACCGTTGGGTGCGACTCACTTCCTGCTCCTCTAGTGTTTTTTCCACCGATGCTTATATGACCTTGAGCAAGTGCGTAAATTTTCCCATCAACACCTTTTAGTGGAGTCATCAAAAGTGTTCCACCCTCTAGTGATTTTGCATCCCCGATGGAGGAGACTGTTATATCAAACTTATCTCCTTGTCTAGCAAAGGGAGCTAAATTTGCAGTTACAACAACAGCGGCGACATTTTTTGATTTGATATCTATAGGATTCATGTCAATATTCATGGCTTTTAACATATTTGAGATGGACTGGAGTGTAAACTTTGAAGTAGTCCCATCTCCTGTTTTTTGAAGACCAACTACAAGAGAGTAACCGATAATCTGATTTTCACGAACACCTACAATATTAGCAACATCATTTATTTTAGTAGCCCAAATAGTACTTAGTGTAAGTAAGAGAAGTAGAAAAATTTTCATAGCAGTCCTTTTAACTAGCTATGTTTGAGCAATATTTATTCCACTTCTTAGCTCAACCCTTCTTCTAGATATGTAAGTGTGGTATTTCCAAATTTTTTAGTTTTTTTAATTTTATATGGGCCCATATTTTGTGGTATCTCTAAGACACTTATATGCTCTATGATAATGGATTCTACTACTTCTGCTGGTATTGAGGCTAACATTTTTACCATATTGTCATAGATATCTTCCATCCCTTCTCTAATATTAAAAGGAGGATCTACATAAAAGTAAGCTTTTTGAGAGGTTTTCAAAAGTTTTGATACTACATTTTTCATATTAGCAAAGCTATCTCCACTAAAGATTTCACATGCAGCTGGGTCAGTCAAAGATATGTTTTGTTTTAAAACTTTTATCGCATCTCTATCTTTTTCCATAAAGATAATCTCTTTTGCTCCACGGCTTAAAGCTTCAAGCCCTATGGAACCACTTCCTGAGAAGACTTCCACAAAAGTTGCATCTATGATATCAAACTGAATAGTGTTAAAAAAGGACTCTAAGACTATGGCTTTTGAGGCGCGAGTAGTTGTCTTTGATGGAAGTTTTAAGACTCTGTTTTTAAACTTACCTGAGATTATTTTTTTTGTTAGTGGTTTTGTATTTTTATCTTTCATAAAATGCTCTAACTGCCTTTAAAACATTGTCTTGATACTCTTTTGTCAAGCTCTCTATGCGTCTTTGCAAGATACTAAAATCCATCTCATTTTCATCTAAAATATCTAAGTTATGAACATCTACCTTTGGACTTATCTTTTTATATTTTTTTTGCAAAGCCATAATGAGACTTGATTTTGAAAATGGCTTTATAAGATCTCCATCACTATCTTTTGAGATATAAAATCCTCTATCATCGCCCAAAACTTTATAGTCACGAACAACAATATGAGAGTTTTTTATAGAGCTTAAGTGCGAAGATAAAAAGATTTCTAATGATTTTTGCAATAAGGGAGATTTACATTCAACCGCAACTTTCATGCTTTTCCTTATAAAAAGTAGATACTGTTTTTTCATAAGAAGTATAACACACGACACTTAACTTTTTATAGTTTTAATCTATTTTAACCTCATATTAAATGCTAATATTATAAGTCATTGATTTACTATTTTTATTCATTTTAATTTAAAGGTACCAAATTGTAAAAAGTTTACAATATATTTCAGTGTTATTTCTTTATGGTGAATTTCATCGTGACCAAAGGGTAGTATAATAAACTCATCTGCATCATCTGACATTGCAGACTCTACAGATACCCTGCCATCGCTATTTTCTGGCATAAAAATACGTCCCAATATATCTTTATTGCTACTCCCTGCTATAAGTCCTAGTTTGAATGATTTGTTCAAAAATGGTGTGTAGGAGATGTCACTTGATAGTTCTTTTATAGGCCTAAAAACAGATAAAAACCAAGGTATTTTGCTCTTTGCGATATCTGCTAGCTTAGTTCCTTTGTGTGGAGTGGATATAAATACACATGACCCTACCCTTACCTTTGGATGTGTTTGGATATATCTTCTTGTGATAAGACCACCCATGCTATGTGCTACAAAATTCATCTTGAGCTCTTTGTCTTGAAATACTTTAAGCTGTAGAGCCATAGAGTCTACCATATCCTCAAATGTACCAAAAGTGCTAGGCAAATTGACTACAAATGTTTCAAATCCTAAAGAGTCCAAACCATAGTGAAGATAAGACATATCTGTTTTGTCTCTGTAGAAGCCATGAACCAAGACAGTCATTTTATAAATGCTAACTTAGTTATCAATTTTTTCCAATCATACGCAATCTCTTCTCTATACATTGATTGCACTACATGCATAAAAATCATCCTTTGCTGGTTTTAAGCATGGTCATTATATCAAGTTTTGTAAATTTTAATAGCTAGGTGCTTTAACCTTATTTGCTCAAATACTTTTTTTAAAATGAAGCAAAAGTATCCCCTGTTATTGCTTCGAACCAGCCAACCAATCCTTCACCACCAGATTCATCATAATATTTTCCATCTTCATTTACTTCTAAAGAATCACGAACCCACATATCATTGTTTTTGTCAAATCCAAACTCTTTCATTATATTTATACCAAGTTTAAGCGGTTTTGTAGAGACCATAGAGGAACATCCAACTACAAAAGAATTAAGCTCAGTTTGCTTATTTTTTATAACTCTATTTGCAATCATTGCACCAACCTCTTTTCCCAGAGAGTATGCAGATTGTGCCGCAGGAGGGATACTTACATTTTTACTATTTGCAAGAACGGCACTATCTCCTACAACATAGATACGAGAATCGCTAAGGCTTGTAAGTCTTCTTGGATCTATGAGTGCCCCACCCCAACTATTTGTTTTTATATCTGCCATCTCTACTACACTACTCGCTTTTTGAATTGGAATAAGATTTAAGATATCATATTTTCGTCTTAATACAATGTAGTTCAAATCATCATCAATATCTCTATAGAGTATCTCTTTGGTGTCAAAATCTACATCAATCAAGTCAAAACCACCTACATATTCGATTACTCCCTTGTATAAATCATCAAATACTTGAGCAAAAGCGGCTGGTTTAGCCTGAGGCGAGAGAGAACTATCTAGCACAACTACTTTAGCCTTACCAACAAGATTGTTTCGTTTAATCCAATCGCCTATCATACACGCTCTCTCATAAGATGCGGGTGCACATCTAACCACTGATTTGTGAGAGAGACTTTTCTCTAGAGAGCTAAAGATTTTTGTTCTTTGAGGGATGATAACTATCTCTCCCTTAGCGCCTTGCTCTTTAAACTCCTCTAACTGCTCTAATAAAATAGAGTGTTCCACACCAGCATCACTAATTAGCCCACCTGGAGCTTCAATTTTTGCTCGGGCAATTTTAGCATCACTCCAATTAGGAAACTCTACTCTGTAGTCATATTCAATCCCTGGTGCTAAAACGAGATAATCATAAGATATAGTCTCTTTATTTGTAAATACTTTTTGTTTCTCTCCATCAATATCATTCACTTCTGCATGAAGAACTTCATAACCATAAGCAAGTTGCGCCTTACGGTAGGTAAAGAGGAAGTTTTCTTTTTTAAAGTCCGGATTACCGCTTAAGAGTGTATTGCTCATAGGACAGGCAAAGTAGTATGGGTTTTTTTCTATAACCAACACTTCTATCTCATTATTTGGATCATTTTGTTTGATTGCAGAAGCAGTGTTTAATCCTCCAAAACCACCACCTACAACCACAACACGAAATCCTTTTCTTTTTGCACGTTCAGGTAAACCTGTTGTTCGCTTATCTATCTGTGGTACTTGTACATTTTTACATCCACTCATCGCTAAAGCACTTGCACTAAGTCCCCAAAGTGCTAAAAATTTTCTTCTATCCATCATGAAAAGCTCCATTTATAAGTATCATATATAATAAATATTAGTTTTATAAATGTAAGTCTATAGCTATGCTAATAAAAAAATGCTTAATATTTTTTTTAATATATTATATTAATTATAATTTCATCAAAACTAAAAGAGCTTAAGTATACACATAAAAGAGAGAAAAAAAGTTTTATACTTTTAAGATTATTTGGAAGCTTTGTTCAAAGATAAATAGTTTTATCTCACCCACCAAGATAGTAAGAGATGCTATAGCGTAAGTCTTCATCTAGATCCACGATATTTGCTAGCATCCACTCCAAGTATCCTCTATCACATATGCTTATCTCTTCTATATATCTTCCATTATATTTTCCAAACTCAAACTTCTCAAGCAGAACTTTCTCACTTGTGAGTCTTACAAGTTCACTCTCATTTGCCAACTCTAAAAGCAATTTATAAAGATTCTTAGCAATTAGGGCATCACTGAGTGCATGATGGGCTACTAGTGGCTCTTTTTCTTCTTTATATAGTTTTAATTCGTATCTTAAAAATTGTAAAGAAAAAAACTCACACTCTTTTATGAGATGTCTTGTAGCTCGAAGGGTATCTATAACTTTGCCATAAAACTCAAATCCCGCGACTCTAAGCATTTTAAGATCAAAGTTAATGTTATGTCCAACTATAGTTGTATTTATATCATTGTGATTTTGTAAAAACCTATAAGCTTGTGTATCTTGAAGCTTTGGTCTGTTTTTTATCATCTCGTTTGTTATATGGTTGATGCTAGATGCTAAAGGTGGGATTTTTTTGCCCTCATTTACAAGTTCGTAGATACTCTTTACTTCTCTGTTTTCTTCATATACAACTGCTATAGAGCATATCTTGTCAGCTACTTCTAATCCTGTTGTTTCTGTGTCTAAAAAGATTAACATCTGCTAACCTTCACTCGTTTGCATCTAGCCGACATAAAGATAAAAGAGATATAGCCACTCGCTAAGATAAAGAGATATAACCAGTAGATGTTAAACCACTCAAAAACGCCGCTATATGTGCTAAAGAGATATGTAAAAACTAAAGAGATTATCATAAAAGAGCCTACAAGCCATATCATTAGCATAAACCATTTTCTCCAAACTCTAAGTAAATCTCCATAGCCTATAGCTTTAAGTTCCTCTTTTGCATCGCAACTAAGAAGTGTTAGTTTGTAACCATAAATGCAAGTATTAAAGAGATACTTCATCCCTCTAAAGAGTGCTAAGAGAAGAGTCGCATTTAAAAACAGAGCAAACCAAAATATAAATACCTCTAAAAGTGCTTGTATTATATATCTATCTAAGGCACTCATTCCTTGCGACACATATATATAAAACGTAACTACAAATGAAAAAAGAGCTGCAAAGGCAACGCTACAAAGAGTGAGTCTCACCGCCCATCTAAGCCATAGAAAAAAATAAAATCTAGCCATCTACTTCAAATTCTCTTATCATGTCATAGTAATTTTCTAAGGTCATAAAACTCTTCTCAAACCTATATCTTACGATAAACTCTACCACCATGTCTTTTATTTGCACATTGACATTTTGTGCTTTTCCAAAGTAAGCTAAAGAGACATTTGTACTCTTTTTAGTAGCATTTTTATCGTAGCTAATTGCAAGGATTTGAAGGTATTTTCCCTCTTTTATCTCGCCTAAACTCTCAGCTAAAAGCGAAGCTCCTGATAGATTTATGGCTTTAAATTCAAAAAGATCTTTAAACTCTTTTACTTTTTTGTTTATCTCTAAAACTTTATATAATTTTTGCAAAATTTTTAAGTTCTCTTTTCTAGCTGTCTCATAAGATGATATTTTATTTGTTAAACTCTTTAGTCTATCTAGTGGCGAACTCATCTTTTGCTCTCTCTTTTTTTACATTTTAAAAACATTAGCAGTATAACAAAAAAGCTATCCTTTATAAATAAAATAGTAAAATCATCGGATTTTACTTGATTGGTTTGTATATGAATATATCTTTTACTTCTTTAACATTTAAAACTCTTGGACTACTTTTTGTGTCATCAAGCGTTTTTATACTCTTTATTCTTTTTATAGCCAAAGACTCTTTTTCGGAGGGCTATATATACCTTGTTAAAGAAGAAGTAGCCTCTATAGAGAGAAAACTTCATGACGAGATCTCAACTAACCTACAAAACAGATCTTTTGACAAACTAGAAGTCATAGTTAAACCTTATCTCAAACACAAAAAAATCCTACTTATTAAGATAGACTCAACCCTTATTGATAAGCCTATTTTAGTTTATAAAAAAGAAAAATCCATTCAAAAACTACAAGATGATACTCACTTTGCATCTACTAAAGATATCTACAAGCAAGGTACTTTAAACAAACTAGCTACTGTTACACTCATCTACTCAAATGACTCTTATCAGATATATATGCAAAATTTCTATAGATACTTCATCGGTGGTGTTTTTGTCTTTGGGCTTGCTAGTGTTTTTCTTGGGTTTTTACTATACAACTCTTTAAAAAAGCTCAGACTTCTCGCTTCATCGCTTGAGAAGTTTAACCCCTATGATGCAGATGCTAACATTGTTAGCATAGACACAAATGATGAGATAGGGACTATAAGCAAATCTGCTGGCATAATGGTAAAGAAGCTAAAGTCTTATATACAAAGTACTAAAGAATTAAATGAAACCATCAAGCAAAAAGAAGCCCACTTAAAAGAGGCTCAAAGGATAGCTAAAGTTGGAAGCTGGGAATACAATGTTGTAGAGAAAGAGCTAACTCTAAGTGATGAAGTTTACCGCATCTTAGGAGTGAAATTTGGAACTGTTATAACTTGGGACAGTTTTTTAGCTTATATCTCAAAAAAAGACTCTAAAAGAATTTTAGATATTTTAGAAGAAGCCATAAAAAATGGTTCAAAGTTTAACATAAGATATGCACTTACACTTCAAAACCAAAATGAAATTTTTGTTCAAACAAAAGGCAAAGTTAGAAAAAAACAAGGTGGGCATATAAGAATAACCGCAGTAACTATGGATATAACCAACGATATAAAAAACAAGCAAACTATAGAACGACTTGCTTACTATGACTCTCTAACAGGGCTTGCAAATAGAACACTTCTTCAAGATAGAATGCAAAAAGCTTTGCAATTTGCAAAAAGACAAAAAACAAGTTTAGCAATTATGTTTTTAGACCTTGACCACTTCAAGCTTATAAACGACACTCTAGGCCATAGCGTTGGAGATGAACTCTTAATACACATTGCAAAAATATTGCAAATTCATCTAAGAGAGTCCGATACTCTCTCAAGGTTAGGAGGAGATGAGTTTATCATACTTTTGCCATCAGTAAACTCACACGAAGATGCTCGCATCATAGCCCAAAAAGTTCAAAATACTCTTCAAGGCAAACACGACATTGGCAAACATCAACTCTACATAACCTCAAGTATAGGAATGGCTCTGTATCCACAACATGGAATGAGTGCTGATGAGCTTATAAGAAATGCAGATACTGCCATGTATGAGGCTAAAAATAGTGGTAGAAACAGTTATTCTATCTACTCTAAAACTATGGGAAATTTTGTAGATAAACAACTCAATTTGGAGCAAGACTTAACCCAAGCAGTTAAAAACAAAGAGCAAATAGAAGTATATTATCAAGTAAAAGTCAATGCTAAAGATGAGTTTATTTCAGGAGCAGAAGCTCTAGCGAGGTGGATTCATCCAACTAAGGGAGTTATTATGCCTGATGATTTTATTCATATTGCAGAGAGCACAGGCTTGATGGTTGAACTTGGTAATATCGTTATAGAAAAATCCATCTCAAAACTACAAGAACTAAATATATTGGGACTAAGCGGACTTAAAATTGCCATCAACCTCTCTGCTAGACAGTTCCAAGATCCAAGTTTAATCTCTTTTGTAGCGACTATGATTGAGCGTTATGAAGTAGATCCTGCTCAGGTTGAGTTTGAGATAACAGAGACACTCTCTATGGTAAATATCAACAATACTCTTAGGATTTTAAACGAGCTTAAACAAACTGGAGTCTCCATAGCCATAGATGATTTTGGTACTGGACACTCATCTCTATCCTATCTCAAAAAGTTTCCTATAAATAGCCTCAAAATTGATAGAACTTTTGTCTTTGACATTATAGATGATGCAGATGATAAAGCTATAGTTCATGCTATAATCTCAATGGCACACTCTTTGGGTTTTACCACTGTAGCTGAGGGTGTTGAAACTAAAGAGCATGTAGACTTATTAAAAGAGATGGGTTGTGATGAACTCCAAGGTTATTACTTCTCAAAACCTATTGCAGAAAAAGAGTTAATAAGTTTTATGCAAAACTTTGCACCAACTAAGTAACTAATTTAGATATAATTTCATCAATAAAATATAAAAGATATAAATGGACTATTTACAAATAAAAAGAGTTGAATCTCTAAGTGGAAACATCAAAATTTCAGGTGCTAAAAACGCTTCTCTTCCCCTAATAGCGATGACAATTGTTGCAAAAAATAGTGTACATATAAAAAACTTGCCACATGTTGCAGATATAAACACACTCTTAAAACTACTATCAAATCTTGGTGCAACTTGTGAATTTTGTGACGATAGAGTTATAGTCGATACCTCAAGTCTGACTCAAACTAAAGCAACTTACGACATAGTAAGAACTATGAGAGCCTCTATCCTTGTTTTAGGTCCGATTCTAGCTAGGTTTGGACATTGTGAAGTATCACTTCCAGGTGGTTGTGCCATCGGTCAAAGACCAGTTGACTTGCACTTAAAAGCACTAGAGCAGATGGGTGCAAAGATAAATATAGAAGCTGGTTATATCCAAGCGACTGCACCCAATGGACTTAGAGGTTGCGAGATTATCTTTGATAAGATAACAGTAACAGGAACTGCAAACATTGTTATGGCAGCAGCTCTTGCATCTGGAGAGACAACTATTATAAATGCTGCTAGAGAACCTGAGGTTGTCCAACTTTGTGAGATTTTAAATGCAAGTGGTGCCAAAATAGAGGGCATCGGAACTGCTGTTTTAAAGATTCATGGTACTAATGGAGAGTTAGTTGATATAAAAGAATTTTCAGTTATTCCAGATCGCATAGAAGCTGGAACTTATCTTTGTGCTGGAGCTATCACTCGTTCTGAATTAACTCTTACACATGTAAATGCTCACCACCTAGGCTCAGTATTATCAAAACTAGAAGATATGGGTTCAACTTTTAGTATCACTGAGGATACCATCACAATTCATCCATCTAAAGTCATCAAATCCATAAAGATAGTCACACAAGAGTATCCCGCATTTCCAACAGATATGCAAGCACAGTTTTTGGCCCTAGCAACACAAGCAAAAGGAACATCCATTATAGAAGAAAAACTATTTGAAAATAGATTTATGCATGTGAGCGAACTTCAAAGAATGGGAGCAAATATCTCTTTAAATGGTAATGTGGCAACTATAAATGGCGGTACAAAACTAAGTGGAACTGATGTTATGGCAACTGATTTGAGAGCTTCAAGCGCACTTGTTTTGGCTGGACTTGTTGCAGATGGCATAACAAACGTACATAGAATCTATCACTTAGACCGTGGTTATGATGCACTAGAGAAAAAGTTAGAAGCCGTTGGGGCAAATGTAAAGAGATTAAAAGAGTAAAAACTACTCAAATATAATCATCTCATAAATACTTTTTTTAGTTACTAGTGCCTTATCTGGGGATACTGAGTGAGAGTTTTGTGCACGAGAGACTTTATGTCTTAAGTCCAATATCTCTGACTCCATCTCATCCACATTCTCTTTAAGCCTTAGTATAATATCCACGCCTGCTAAGTTTACGCCAAGCTCTCGAGTTAGTCTAAGTATGAGCTTTATCTTATCTATATCTCTTTGAGAATATAGTCTGATACGACCATTTGAGCGAGAAGGCGATATAAGATTTTCTCTCTCATACTGTCTTAGAGTTTGCGGATGTATATCTAAAATCTTAGCAACAATACTTATTAGATAAACTGGTTCATCGTACTGATGTATCATGATGTCTCCTTTTATTTAATTTGATCACTAAAACGAACTTGTCCGTTTCAGTGGCAGGGACAAGTTTGTCCCTTGCAACCCCCTGAAGCTACGAAAAACTTCTTTTTCGAGAGTTGTACTTGATTGCTAAAACGAACTTGTCCGTTTTGTTTATTCTTTTGGAAGTTTTTCTTTCATGGCTTTTACCAAATCTTTATCTATATCTTCAACCTTGGGTAGAACTATGTTTGCCTCTAAGTAGAGATCGCCACGAATTTTAGTTTTTCTGTTCATTGCACCCATCTCTTTTACACGAAACCTCTGACCATTTTTAGTGTTACTTGGAACTTTAAGCTTTATCTCTTTTTCTAAAGTTTTTATAGAGATTTTATCCCCAAAAAGTGCAGCGTAAAGAGGAACATCAAAGCTCTTTATCAAGTCATCATCTTCTCTTATATAGTCTGGATTTGCGGCTACACTTATTTTTAAAAATAGGTCTCCAGCTCTTCCACCTTGAGCGTGTCCTTTACCTTTAACACGCATCTTCTCACCACTCTTAACACCAGCTGGAATCTTGATATCAAATCTCTCTCCATTTACTGAAACAGAGTGTGAACCGCCAAGTATAGAGACACTAAAAGGAATAGTTACATTTGCTTCTATATCGAGGTTTGGCTGCTGCTGTTGTTGTCTAAAGCCACCGCTCTCAAAAGGGTTAGAGCTACTAAAGCCTCCAAAACCACCCCCTCCTGCAAACATCTGACGAAGTATCTCATCCAAATCAGCACCACCACCTGCTTGAGAACGAGAAAAGTCATGAAAATTTTGACCGCCAAACATATTGTCGCCATGCATATCATACTGTTGTTTTTTCTCTTTGTCACTTAATATTTCATAAGCGGCATTTATCTCTTTAAACTTATCTTCAGCACCCTTATCTTTGTTTACATCAGGATGATATTGACGTGCAAGCTTTCTATACGCTTTTTTAATCTCACTCTCACTAGCATTTTCTGATACTTCAAGAGTCTTATATAACGATTTAGCCATTTGTTTTTTCCTATGTTTTGTATTATAATTGTTAGATTAACTAAGTGATATTATATCACAAGAGTTGAGTGGATGTCAATCAAGGTCTATCAACCACGGAACCGCGAACTTATTTGGGGCTAGTGTGTCTTTTAAGCCTAAAAGTTCTGAACAAGTTCGGGGTTTTATTATTTATAAAATCTTGAGAGCTAGAAACTCTTTTTGTCACTTTGGATTTTAGCTTTTTTGACCAAGTGGAGTCGTTAAGAAAATGCAACTGTATGAGCAAAGCGAGTTTTGCATTTTTAGACTTAGCGACTGAAAAAAAGCGTTAAGAAATCCAACTCGTGACAAAAGTTATTGCTTACTTTTTTAAAAAAGTAAGAGAGAAACCTTAATGTAAAAAATGTCTTACTTCTGAAAAATAAAGACTCATCCCAAACTCATTAGCAGCCTCGATAATCTCATCATCACGGATACTTCCACCTGGCTCTATTACGCTTTTAACTCCAGCCGCTGCCGCTGCATCAATAGAGTCACGAAATGGAAAAAATGCCTCAGATGCAAGAGCTGCACCAGTTACATCTAGTCCCATCTCTTTGGCTTTTTTAAGTGCACACTGACTTGCATCTACACGACTTGTCATACCCATTCCAACTGCTACCATTGCAGAGTTTTTAACATAAACTACACAGTTTGATTTTGTAAGAGATGCTACTTTATATGCTATCTCCATATCTTTTAGCTCGTCTAAACTTGCTGCCTTTTTACTAACAAGCTTTGCATCTCTTACTTCATTGTCATCAACTTTGTCTGCATCTTGATATACAAAGCCACCATCAACATGCTTGAAGTCTTTCTTATCATCTGCTAAAATTAACTTATCACTCCCTTGCTCAAAAAGTTTGATACGTTTTTTAGATGCAAAGACCTCTTGAGCCTCCTCTGTAATACGACCAGCTATGATAACTTCTAAGAAAATCTCATTCATCTTTAGTGCTAGCTCACGTGTTACAACACCATTAACTGCCACAACTCCACCAAAAGCAGAAACAGGATCACACTTTAGTGCCTCTTCATAAGCTTCAAGTAGCGTGTCTTTTATAGCAAATCCACAAGGATTTCCATGCTTTGTAATACAAACTGCATTTTCATCTCCAAAAGCAGATGCTATCTTTATAGCTCCACTTAAATCATTTAAGTTGTTAAAACTAGCCTCTCCTTTTAGAGTTTTAAAATTATCACTATAGTGTTTGTCAAACTCATATAATGCACCTTTTTGGTGAGGATTTTCGCCATAACGAGTATCCATAACTTTGCTTCCAACTATAAACTGTTTTTTTCCAAAACCGCCATTAAATCGTTCATTCATATAATTTGCTATCATTGAATCATAAGCGGCAGTGTGCTCGTAGGCTTTTATCATGTAAGAGCGGCGAAACTCTTTTGTATTTTTCTCATTTTCTATTGCCTCTATAACCTCATCATAGTCAGCTACATCTGTTACTATTATGACACTATCAAAGTTTTTTGCAGCACTTCTTACCATTGCAGGTCCGCCAATGTCAATGTTTTCTATGATATCATCAAAGTCATCAGTTTTCTCGATAGTCTCTTTAAATGGATAGAGATTTACACAAACTAAGTCTATAGACTCTACGCCTAACTCTTTTGCTTGGCTGATATGCGAATCTTTATCACGGCGATATAAAATTCCACCATGAACGAATGGATTTAAAGTTTTTACACGTCCTTCAAAACATTCAGGGAACTTTGTAACCTCATCTATTTCAATAGCTTTTACACCATTTTCAAGAAGTATCTTGTAAGTTCCTCCTGTTGAGATTATCTCATAACCATTTTTTACTAAAGATGTACAAAACTCTACAACGCCACTCTTATCACTAACACTTACTAATGCTCTTTTTGCCAAAAAACTATCCTTTTATTTTCTAGTAATACACTTATCGCAATTTTAGCTAAAAGATTATTATGAAACTATAAGCTTAATATTCTAACTCTTGGTTCAACTCTCTTAAAGAATAGTTTAAATACTCTTTCATAACACTGATGATGAAAAATATTTATAGAGGTTCTTATATGAAAAATATTGCAATTCTTTGCTCTGGTGGTGATGTATCTGGAATGAATCCCGCACTAAAACACTTTGTAGAGTACTCCATCCAAAAAGGTTTAACCCCATACTTTGTATACAATGGATATGAAGGATTAATAGATGATGATATGAAAGAAGCAAGCTACTCTGATGTCTCTGGCATCATAAACCGTGGTGGCACAAAGATAGGAAGTGCAAGAAGCCAGAGATTTCGTGAGAAAAAATATAGAGATATCGCAAAACAAAACCTAGATGCTAGAGGCATTGACATGCTTGTAGCTATGGGCGGTGATGGTTCATTTAAGGCTCTTGATATTTTTTATAAAGAGAGTGGTGTGAGATTTTGTGGGATTCCTGCGACTATTGACAATGATATAAACGGAACCGACTACTCTTTAGGAGTTGACACTGCCCTTAACATTATAAAAGTCTCCATAGATGCCATAAGGGACACTGCTTCATCATTTAGAAGAGCCTTTGTTATAGAGACTATGGGAAGAGATTGTGGCTATTTAGCGCTTATCTCACATCTAACATCTGGATCTGAGTTGTGTCTTATACCAGAGGTTGATTATGATTTAAAAAAGTATGAACAAGAGTTTAAAAAGCAGATTAAAAATGGTAGAAGATACTTTATAGCAATAGTTTCAGAAGGCATAAAACAAGACTCATCTGAGATATCCGAATGGTTTGAATCAGTTATAGGAATGGAGTCAAGAGTAAGCATCTTAGGTCATATTCAAAGAGGTGGTAATCCTAGTACTTATGATAGACTTATGGCTTACAAGCTTGTAAACAAAGCCATAGATGGACTACTTGATGGAAATCAAATGAGTGTGATTTGCTATACAAAAAGTGGATTTGAGTTTAAGACTATAGAGGAAGTTACTTCAAAGAAAAAAGAGCTAGATCCTGAGCTTTTAAGCTATTTAGAGAGATTTTAGATGTATAAGCTAAACTTTTTTGTTCCTTTAGAAGACAAAGAGAGTGTTAAAGAGGCACTATTTAGCATAGGTGTTGGAAGATATGAAAAGTATGAATCTTGTAGCTTTGAGACCTTAGGAGCTGGACAATTCAAACCCATAAAAGACGCAAATCCATATATCGGTAAAGTAAACAAATTAGAAAAGGTTCAAGAGTATAAGGTTGAGATGATTTGCAGTGATGAGCTTATAAAAGAGGCTATAAAAGTTTTAAAAGAGAGTCATCCGTATGAGGAAGTGGCTTATGAGGTTTTTAAGATGGAGGAGTTTTAAATAGAGATAAAAGATGAGAATCGGACAAACGTCCGATTCGAAGCCGTTGTAAGAGTTTTTGGTATTTTTTGCTAACAAAAAATATGAATAGAAATCTTATAAATCTCTCTCAATAACTCTCTTAAAAGTATTAAAGTAGTTGTCTTGCAACTCTTCTAGACTCATTAAAACATCATTTATTCTAACACTATCTCCGCCAACGACTCCGATTTTCTCGCAAGCTAGTGACTCATCAAGCATAGCTTCAAAAGCTTCGCAATTTTCAGGCTTAACTTCGATAATAGCTCTACTCATAGACTCAGCGAAGATATCTCTTACATCACCTACACTCATCTCTACATCACATCCTAAGCCTGATGTAGCTGCCATTTTTGCAAGTGCGATAGCAACACCACCACTACTTGCATCTTTAGCACACTCTAGTAGATGCTTTTTATTTCCTTCTATGACTAGATCCCAAAGTGCCAACTCTCTTTTATAATCAATCTCTGGCATCTCACCAGCAACTTTGTTAAAAAGTTCTTTCATATAGAGTGAACCACCAAATTCGCTTTTTGACTCTCCAACTAAGTACAGAGCGTTGCCCTTGCCCCTAAAACTAGACATCAAGACATTGTTTTGATCATCATTTACACCAACTGTTGCAATTGATGGAGTGGGAAAAACAGATACTCCATTTGTCTCATTATAGAGTGAAACATTTCCACCAATAACAGGAGTACTAAGTGCAAGACACGCCTCTTTTATACCTAAACATGCTTGTGCAAACTGCCACATAACCTCTGGATTTTCTGGATTACCAAAATTTAGACAATCAGTGATAGCCAAAGGTCTAGCTCCACTCATTGCAACATTTCGCCCTGCTTCTATAGTTGCAGCTGCGGCTCCCGCTTTTGGGTCTATATAGCAGTAACGAACATTACAATCAGCACTCATAGCAAGAGCCTTGCCATTCTCTTTTACTCGGATAACTGAGGCATCAAGCATACCGCCATTTTTGATAGTGTTAGTTTGTACCATAGAGTCATACTGAGTATATATCCATGATTTATCTACAACTTCCATAGACTTAGTAAGCTTCTCAAAGGCTTCTTGATTTGAAACTGTCTCAAAGTCATCTATTGTAACGCTCTTTAGTGCGTCTAGATAAGTTGGGCGACTCATAGGACGATTTAACTCTGGTGCTTCTTCGCTTACAGGATCAACTGGAACCTCAGCTACTTTATCTTTGTGCCAAAAAAGTTCCATATTGCCAGTATCAGTTACTTCACCGATAACCGCTGCATCTAAGTCCCACTTTTCAAATATATCTATAATAGCCTGCTCACTACCTTTTTTTGCACAAAGAAGCATACGCTCTTGAGACTCACTAAGCATAAAATCATAAGGAGTCATCCCCTCTTCACGCGCTGGAACACGGTCAAGGTGCATTATCATACCAGCACCGCTCCGCCCTGCCATCTCAAAAGATGAAGAAGTAAGTCCAGCAGCTCCCATATCTTGGATACCCACAACGTGGTCAGTTTTAAAGAGTTCCATACAAGCTTCTAGTAGAAGCTTTTCAGTAAAAGGATCTCCCACTTGAACAGTTGGACGAAGAGATTTTGACTCTTCTGTAAAGCTGTCACTACTCATAACAGCTCCACCTAGTCCATCTCTTCCAGTTTTTGCACCTACATAGATTACAGGATTGCCAACACCATCAGCACGACCGTAAAAAATCTCATCAGTTTTTGCAATACCTAAGTTAAAAGCGTTTACTAAGATATTGCCATTATAACACTCATCAAAGCTAACTTCTCCACCAATAGTAGGCACTCCCATACAGTTTCCATAACCACCGATGCCAGCTGTTACACCACGAACTAAGTATCTTTGATGAGCCGAAGTCTTATCATCATTTAAGATGTTGCCAAACCTTAATGCATTTAGAGATGCAACAGGGCGAGCCCCCATAGTAAAGATATCTCTCATAATTCCACCAACACCAGTAGCAGCACCCTGATATGGCTCTATAAAGCTTGGATGATTGTGTGATTCCATCTTAAATACAGCAGCATATCCGCCACCTATATCAATAACTCCAGCATTTTCACCCGGACCTTGAATAACCCACGGAGCTTCTGTAGGAAATCCTTTTAAGTGTACTTTTGAAGATTTGTAAGAGCAGTGTTCACTCCACATAGCGGAAAAGATTCCAAGCTCAACTAAATTTGGCTCTCTTTTTAAAATCTCTTTTATATGTGTATAATCATCTTGAGAAAGTTTATGATTTATAAGCTGTGTCTCTATATCTGGTAGTTGTTGGATCACTTTAGATTCCTAAAAATTGATTTTTAATGGGGGATTATATCCAATTTGTTCTAATAAGAGTTTTAATGAAAGGTGAAGTCTGTTTTTGTTCGAATATTTTTCTTTAAAGAGAAGATGTTTTTATACTCGATTTCTAAAATTTCATACTCTTTTTTACCTTTTGGAAGATTGATTTTAAAGTCATCATCTATCTCTTTTCCTATCAAAGCTTTTGCTATTGGAGAGTGGATAGATATCAGCCCATTTTCTGGTTCGCTCTCTAAAACTCCACAGAGTGTATATCTCTCTTCTTCGCCACTCTCTATATTTAATATTGTTACTGTGCTTCCAAAACTTACTTTATCATGGCTATAAGAAGATGGGTCTATTATTTGCGATTTTTCAATCATGGAGTTTAAATAAAAAAGTCTTTTATCTATAAAACGAAGTTTCTCTTTTGCAGCGTGATAGTCAGCATTTTCACTTCTATCACCCTGTGCGGCTGCTACTAGCTTTTCTTCAGCTGTTTTAGGTTTTTCTACTTCTAGTAAAAACTTAAACTCTTCTACTAAAAGGTCATAACCCTCCATTGTCATCGGTTCTTTAAGCATATTTTAAAGAGCCTACTTTCTTCACTACCACTTAGCCCTCATAACCTAGAATATAGTAGGTTTCTTTATTATTAAGCTTATTTATCTTAACTTTAAACTTATCGCTAAAGTGCTTGATTTTTTCGTGTGCTTCAAGTGCTGACTCTGAGCTTGGAGCTTCAACTTTTATCTTAAAATAGTCATTTGAATTTGATAGTGCTACATAAGAACCATCAACTTTTAAGTGATCATGGAGATCCATAATGTGCTTCTGAATTTTGTCATATCCAATAGTGTTATTTTCAATCTTCTCAAGTTGGCTCAAAAGAGCATTGTTTGGTGCATAACCTAGTTGAGTAAGCATAGCATCTCTTTGCATATCAGTCCTTTTTGATGTAATACAAAAATAGTATCACTATATTGTAAATATTAAGTTATAATTGTACCAATAACTTAATTTCAATCAAAGAGAGCACTTATGACTGATGAGATACTAAAAAAAATCAAACAATTACCCCCACTCCCAGAGTCTGCACTACAGATAGAAGCTGTCTATCAAGATCCAGATAGTAGCTTTAACGATATGGTAAAAATCCTAGAAAAAGACCCTCTTCTTACCGCTGACATCTTAAAAGCTGCAAATTCGCCACTCTATGGTTTCTCAAGAGAGATAAATGCCATTTCTCAGGCTGTAGGGCTTTTTGGAATGGGAACAGTTAGAGGTTTTGCCCTTGCAAGCATAGTTAAAAAAAGTTTTGCACTTGATCTGTCTCCATATAATATCAGCAACGATATGTTTTCAGCACTCTCAAAAAAGCAACATGGGTTAACCACTGCCTGGTGCTTAAGAAAAGAGAACAAGCTTCTTGGAGTTCTCTCTCCAGCTGCTTTTCTTGTAGAAATTGGTAAGGTGCTAATATCTCAACAAATCATAGCAGATGGAACCATTGAGGCATTTAGAGAGGCTTTAGATGAACTTAAAAATGTTGAAGCTGCTGAGAGAAAAATCGCAGGAGTTGATACGCCAGAGGTAAGTTCTACTATATTTAAGCACTGGAGATTTGAAGAAGGACTTGTAAATACTATAGCATTTTGTCAAGATCCAGATAAAGCAGAAGATCAAGACAAAAGACCTGCACAAATCTTACATGTTGTTAGAACAACCGTCCCAGTAGATGGGATGGTAACAGATGCAAGTGTAGAAGCCGCAAAAAAGTTGATAGGAAGGTATGGACTTGATATGCCAAGCTATGAACAAGCTTTAGAAAACATTAGATAAGCCCGCTTTGAAATCTTTACTAATCAAACTCACCTTAGGGTTAAATGAACAAGACATAAGCCCAGATGAGCTCCCCCATATAAATAGTTTTTTAACTAAAGGCTACATCACTAAAAAAAATAACCTCTACAAGTTTAACTCAAAATACCGAGCTGGAACTCTAGGTCTTGTTCAAAAATCGACTGCTTATTTAAATGTTATAGGTGAAAATGTACGTGACCTTTTTATTGGCGAAGCCGACCTAGCGGATGCTAAAGAGGGAGATCTCATCATCGCTCAAAGACTCTTAGGGGCCAGAGGCACTCCTAGTGCAAAAGTAGCCGAGATTGTAGGTCGTGCTGATAGCTATAGCGTAGCTTACATAGTTTTAAAACATAAGAAAAAATCTTTAGTTAACCTAAAAAATGACTATCCTGTGGGTGTTGAACTCTCTCAAGAAGAGTTAGATAAATATGAGATTGATGATGTTTTTAAAGTGAGTAATCAAGAAAATATCCTTATGGAGAGACTTGGAAATCTACAAGATCCAAAAATAGATGAAAAAATAGTTTTAGCACAGTATAACAAGCATGATGAGTTTGATGAAGAAGTTTTAAAAATAGCAGGTTCATTTGAAGAAGTTGATGCCTCTCACTACCCAAATAGAGTTGATTTACGAAGCTTATCTTTTTGTACCATAGACCCTGTAACTGCAAAAGATTTTGATGATGCCATCTACTGGGATGATAAAAATTCAACTCTTTATGTAGCCATAGCTGATGTTAGTGAGTATGTAAAACCCTTTGGAGCTATTGACAACGAAGCCATATACAGAAGTTTTAGCATCTACCTTCCACATCGCTCCATCCCTATGCTTCCACGAGAGTTAAGTGAGACTCTATGTTCTCTTCAACCAAACAAAGATAGGCTCTCATATGTATTTGAGATGAAGCTAGATTTAGACTCGCTTGAAGTTAAGCACTCTAAGGTTTATGAAGCCATCATACACTCTAAAAGAAGATTTGATTATGAAGAGATAGATGCACTTTTTGAGGGCAAAGTAGCTGCAAAAGATGGTGCTGAAAAAGAGATATTTGACTGGCTAAAAAAACTTCGACTTATAACAGATGCTTTAAAGAAAAAGAGACTAAAAGTTGGTTATGACTTTCACTCTAATGAGCTTGAGTTAGAGCTTGATGATGAGTCAAACATAGTCTCAACCTCTTATGCCGAGGAGACTCCATCACATGCCCTCATAGAAGACTGTATGCTTCTAGCTAACAAAGAGGCTGCTGCAAAATACTCTCGTGGTATCTTTAGAATTCACGAAGAGCCAAGCCAAACAAAACTCCAAATCTTATACCAAGAACTAGCTGGTATCGGTATGTCAATAGACATCAAAAACTCCATCAAAGAGACCATCACAGACATACAAAAACAAGCCAAAGAGATGGATCTTGTTTCAGAAGTAGATACGCTTATCATCCGCTCTCAGATGCAAGCGAAGTACGCACCGCTAAACTCAGGGCACTTTGGGCTTGGATTTGAGGCTTATACACACTTTACCTCGCCCATCAGACGCTACTCAGACCTTATAGTTCATAGACTCCTAAAAGCCATCAACAATAACGATACACAAGAAGGCTCTTATGTGTTAAGAAACATAGAAGTACTCACAATGACCATCAGTGAAAAAGAGAGAGAAGCTAGTAGTATCGAAGCTGAGTTTGCTCAAAGAAAGTTTGCAAGATGGGCAAATGAAAATATTGAGAAAAACTTTAAAGCTAGAATCACAGCAACAAAGCCAGAGTACAGAGCTGAAATCATAGATGAGATTAGTGGGGCTAGACTTTTGATAACTGCTGCAAATAACGCAGTCTTATTTCAAGATGTTGTGGTTTGTATAGATAAAGCAGATATTGCAAAGGCTAAAATTTATGCCCATGTTGTAGAGAGTAGCGATGTACAGAGCTGAGTTTGATAAGCATCTTCAAAACAACTCTATATCAAACAGTTTTATTCTCTTTGGGGAGAGCCATTTTCTTATAGAGAACTATGCAAAAAAACTCACAAATATACCCGACGCTTCAACTTTGTCCCTTTATCATGATGAGTATGATGCAAAGCTTGCAAGGGCACATCTATCGCAAGCTTCACTCTTTAGTGATGTAAATGTTTTATTTATCAAAAGTGAGAAAAAAGTCCCAAAAAAAGAGCTAGATGAGTTAGTAGAGCTTTGTGAAAAAAACAAAGACAATATCTTTGTTTATGCTTACTTTGGGAGTGACCATAAAACTTATAGCAACGCTTATAAAAACAAAAGTACAATGTGTGTAAGATTTTTCAATCCAAATCACAATGAAGCACTGCAAATACTACTACAAATCGCAAAAGAAAAAGATGTAAATATAGACAAGTACTCCATAGCTCATCTACTAAATATCCACAACTCAGATATAGCTTTAGCTACAAATGAGATGGATAAGTTTAGTGTTTATGACAAAGAGATAACTACTAAAGATATAGACAAGCTTGTTTGGGGACTTGGCGAGATAAGTTTGGATGATTTTATCAAAAAAATCCTCTTAAAAAAAGAGTTCAAAGAGGACCTACAAAATATCTTAGAGCATGGTGAAGATGAGATAAGAGTCCTAACTACTATCTGCTCATATATAACGCAACTCTATATGTTTAACATATATATTAGAGTAAATGGTAGAGCAAATGCTCTTGAAATACTTGGGTATCCAGCTCCTGGTTTTGTAGTCGATGAAAAAGCAGCACTAAGTTTAAAAATAAAACCAAATACTTACTATAAACTACATAGTTTACTACTTGATAGTGAGTTAAAGATGAAGAGCTCTCATATAGATAAGAGTGCTATTTTACTCTCAACACTAATAAGGGTCCAGAAGTTATTGTAAAATAAAGGGTTACTATTTTTAGATTGGAGTTTAAAATGGCCAGACTTTTTATATTTGTTCTAATTTTTTTAACAAATTTATTCGCTGAGTCAAAAGAGAATAACTCTAGCACAAAAGCAGAGGCTTTAAAAGCTACTGTAAATGAAGAGTCCCCTTTATATGAAAAACTTTTATCTTTAGATTATATTCAAAGCAGTATCTCAAAAAAAGTATTGATTTTTTCAAATAGGCTAGATCATAGTTTAACAAATAATATAGAAGATGATGCCAACGCTTCTACTAAAGAAGCATCTTCGCTTTACGGGATTGTAAATCTTTATGATAATTTTTTTAAAGATGAAACCTATTTAAGCACTACAAATAAAAGTTATATTCGTTTAAGATTGGGTGCAGAACTAAATGCTGAGGAAGGGTTTGAATATTTTAACAATATTCGAGTAAGCTTAAGGCTCCCTAAAACAGAAAAAGCACTATACTTTTTTGTAGGTGATGAGACAGATGAGGAAACAAGAACTATAAATAAAGTTGATGAAGATAAACCTACAAGTATAGGTATAAAATATGTACTTGACAATCTAGATATACTCGATGCAAGTCTATTTGGTGGATTTCGAGGTATTTCCAACCCTTTTATAAAATTACGTTTTCAGTACCCAATAGCTTTTGAACATTTACTATTTAGACCTGTACAATATATAGAATACTCTCTTGAAGATGAGTTTAAAGAAGAGACACAATTTTATTTTGACCATAGACTAGAAAATAGAGTGGACTTAATGCGCTTATCATTAAAAAGATACACAAAAACATATCTCAAAGGTATGAATTACTCCGCTCAATTATCTTATATAAGCACTCTAAAGCACTCCATAGGCTTTCAAGTATACGCCTTAGCTCAAGGGCAAACAAAGATTCAAACAACTCAACCTGCCAATATAAAGTACAATGTAACCCCGACAAAGGGTATCTACAATTATAGTACTGGTATTGTTTGGAGACAACAATTATTTAAAAAATACCTCTTTTATGAACTACAACCACTCGTAGAATTTGACCAACAATATAATTATAGTGCCAATTATATATTTCGTGCTCACATAGAGCTCTATTTTGGTAATATTTAACTCACAAGGGCAAAACTTATAAACTTATAATGAAAAAGACCATTAGTTAGCGTTCCTAAAAGCACCACCATCAAAAGCACTGACAATTTTAAAGTCTTACACATTTTAAAAACGAGGTTTTAACCTCGTAGATAAGGTTTAAAAGTTACTTACCAAAAATTGTAAAAATATAAATTTATTGAAAAACTAAAAGAGTGATGTAACTTCAAGGATTCTAGCGATGAAGCGCACTGCTGCGCGTGAAGAGTGTAACGACGCAGAAGTTGCGTCGTTATTTTAGTTTTTGTCTTGGTTTACTATCTTATTTGCAGATATCCACGGCATCATTTCACGAAGCTTATTACCAGTTTTAGTAATCAACATCTCTTTGTCATTGTTACGCTCAGCATTCATGCGAGGATAACCAGCTTGACCTTCAAGAATAAAGTCTTTTGCAAATCTACCATCTTGAATCTCTGTTAATATGTCACGCATAGCTTGCTTACTCTCGGCATTGATAACACGTTTGCCTGAAACATAGTCCCCATACTCAGCAGTATTAGAGATTGAGTATCTCATATCAGCGATTCCGCCTTCAAACATCAAGTCAACGATTAGTTTAAGTTCATGTAAACACTCAAAGTATGCAAGCTCAGGAGCATAACCAGCCTCAGTTAGTGTCTCAAAACCAGCTTGAACTAAAGCCGCTGTACCGCCACAAAGAACAGCTTGCTCACCAAACAAGTCTGTCTCTGTCTCATCTTTAAAAGTAGTCTCAATAATTGCAGTCCTACCACCACCAATAGCTGATGCATATGAAAGTGCTAACTCTTTAGTTCTACCACTTGGATCTTGTCCAACAGCAATTAGATCTGGGATACCACCACCACGAACAAACTCACTTCTTACAGTATGCCCTGGAGCTTTTGGTGCTATCATAGTAACATTGATATTAGCAGCTGGAATAATACGACCATAGTGAATGTTAAAACCGTGACCAAAAGCGATAGTAGCACCATCTTTTAAGTTTGGAGCGATTTCATTAGCATAAATCTCCGATTGGTTCTCATCTGGAAGAAGAATCATAATCACATCAGATACTTTTGTAGCCTCAGCAACAGTTAGAACTTCAAAGCCTTTAGCCTCAGCTTTTGCCCATGAAGAGCCACCTTTACGAAGTCCTACACATACTTCAACGCCACTATCTCTTAAGTTTTCAGCGTGAGCGTGTCCTTGAGAACCAAAACCAATCATTGCTACTTTTTTGCCCTTAATTAGTTCGATATTACAATCTTTGTCGTAGTAAACATTTAATGCCATTATTTTTCCTTCTCTTAATATTAAGCCTTGCTGCTCAATCATTTTTTCGCATTATACTAAAATAAAGCAAAAACTTTTATAATACTCCTCATATTTACAAACAAAGGGCTAAAGATGAAAAAATTCAACCTATTTAAAGAGATAATCACAGTAGATAAAAGTGCTCTACTAAATGCTATAAACTCTTCTAAAATCTTTGCTATAGACATTTATGGAGAGATAAAAGAGGCACCATTTAACAACAAAGAGATACTAATATATCAAGGACAACCTGAAAAAGTGCACAAGATTGAGAATGCCTTAGGAAAAAATTATCAATTAGTAGAAGATAGAGATAGAGTTTTGATAAAGGCCTTTGCAAATTGGCAAGAGCTAATAGGGCTAAATACACCTCGCGCATCTTATGATGATACAACTGCTGATGGCGTAGCTGAGTTTTCAAGCTCCGCACTTGAAGATATTGGTTGGCATGCTACTGAGTTTAATATTAGTTATAGAGCCTTAGTTGAAGTCTTAGAAGAGAGATGCGAAGGCATTATGTATTGTATAGAACAAGAAGATCCATATCAGTTTAGTGGGCTTGGATTTTTAAGTGATGATGCAGAGGCAAAAGAGGTTCTCTTTAAATATTGTCAAGAACATATAAAGGAGTTACTAGAAAATGACCCTGACTTTAAAAGAGATGAACTAACTAGTGATGAGCTAGAAGCTGCAGAGTTTTTTAATCTTTAAGTGTGCGAAGATATCTTTGCAGTATTATCATAGCTGAGATGGAGTCTATGCGTCCATCTCGGATCTGTTTCATCTCGCCTCTGATAATATACTCTGCTTCTTTAGAACTTCCAGCTTCATCTTGAAAAAAAATTTCACCTTCAAAATCTACTAAATTCATAAAATGTTCTATTCGTCTTCGCATCTCAGCTTCACTACTTCCACCAAGAGGGATACCAATAACTACTGCGTCTATTTCCCACTCTTTTAAAGCTTTTTTAACTTCACAAGATGCTTGATTTCTATTTTTTCTAATAATTGCAGGTAGTGGAGTGACTATATCTTTATGTGCACAATATGCTAAACCTATCCTTTTAAGTCCTAAATCAATAGCAATATATTTCATTTATTCTTCTTTAATTTGTAAAGCGCTTTTATAAATAAGTCTATTTTCCTAAACAAAAAGAGCCAAACATCTTATCTAATATCTCATCATTTTCAAATGGTCTCGTTATTGAGGAGACCTCCTTTATAGCCTCATTTAGATGAAAAGAGAATATCTCAAGCTCTTGATCTAGCAGAGGTTCTCGTGCCTCATGGATGTTACTTAGCGTGTTTTGTACAGCTGATACTTGTCTTTGAGAGATAAGCATAATCTCATCAGAGATATTGCTTTTATCCATAATACTCTTTAGTGCATCTATAAGTGAGACTACACTATCTTTTGAGTTTAACTCCAAGTCAAACTCTCTCTCTTTTAGCTCAAAGAGGCTCTCTAAATCTATCTTGTTTTTAACAAACAGAACCTCTTTATCTTTTGCGTGTTTGTTTATCAAAGAGAGTATCTGCTTATCTTCTGAGTCCATAACTCTTGAACCATCAAAGAGTGCTATAACAATATCTGAATCTTCTATAGCCTCAAGTGACCTCTCTATTCCTATGCGTTCTATCTCATCGCTTGACTCTCGTATGCCAGCAGTATCTACAATGCGGATAAGATGCGATCCAACCCTTACCTGCTCTTCTATGGTATCTCTTGTAGTTCCTGCGATATCGCTAACTATAGCTCTATTGTAGTTTAGAAGCGAGTTTAGAAGTGAGCTTTTACCAACATTTGGTTTTCCAACGATGGCTACCTTAAAGCCTTGCATCAAGCCCTCTCTTGACTTTGATGCTATAAGAGTTGACTCAAGTGATGATTCAAGTTTACTTAGTTTATTCTCGATTTGACTTATCAAATCTTGTGGCAAATCTTCTTCTGCATAGTCTATACTAACTTCTGAGTAGGCAAGTATATGGATTATTTCATCTCGGATATTTTCTATATACTCTTTGAGCGAACCTTTCATCTGGCGAGCTAAAATCTTTGCCCCGTCTTCGCTCTTAGCTTCTATAAGTCCAGCTATCGCTTCTGCTTCACTTAAATCTATACGACCATTAAAAAAAGCTCTTTTAGAAAACTCTCCAGCATTGGCAAGTCTAGCTCCAGCATCAAGAGTAGCCTTTAGTATACTTTGTGCCACAATATAGCCACCATGACACTGAATCTCTACAACATCCTCAGCAGTAAAAGAGTATGGAGCTTTAAAGTATATGATAATGGACTCATCTATAAGAGTATTTTGTGCATCGTAGAGTGTGCTTAAGGTTGCATATCTTGGGGAAAAATCTTGCTTTTTGCTTAACTTTTTTGCAATACTCAAAGCACTATCGCCACTTATACGAATAATTGCGATAGAGCCTATGCCATTAGCTGTAGCTATGGCACTTATTGTATCAGTTTGCATTATGAAGTGTGATAGTCATTTATAATGATATATTTGAGTCCATCACGAGTGGAGCGTATAGCTACATATTTATCAGGATATATCTCTCTTAACTCTCTTAGAGCGATCTGCACTAACACGCCATCAAGCACTTTAGTTTGAGCTCTTCCATCTCTCTCTACGCTCTCTTTTACACCATTTAAGTATCTTGAGATGGACTCTTCTTGATTTTTCAAAAACTCTGCAATTTCAAGGCGAAGTTGGAGTTGATATTTTGTGTTTATCCAGTTAAATATCATGTATGAGAGTGCCTTATATCTATAGCCCTCTTTTCCGATAAGAAGTGCTGCATCTTCACCTTTAAACTCAACTAGAAGGGTATTTTCATCATAAACACTAACCTCTATCTCGTCTATTTCAAAACAGATATATTTAAAGAGTTTGTTTATATCTTTTTGAACACTCTTTGCTATCTCTACACTTGATGGTATCTCATTATTCTCATCATACTCATCATCGTAATTTGCAAGATATGATTCTATATCATCATCATACTCTTCATCTTGAGTACTAACAAATGACTCAGGCATGATGGTATTATTTATGATTGTTTGGCTTGGCTTAGCTATTTTGCTTTGTTTAAATTCTTCTTTTACTTCTTGTTTTTTTAACTTAGGAGCTTTTTCTTTTTTTATCTCTTTAATTTGTTTAGCATTTGTCTCTTTTTGGCTTGGGTCAAACTTCTCACCCTCTTTTATAGCAACTATAATAGCGCTCTTTTTAAAAAGTCCTAAAAAGCCTCTAGAAGGATACTGAACAACTTCTATCTTAAGCTGTGTAACAGAACACTCCAACGAAGAAGCAGCATCTTTATACGCTTCTTCTAGAGTTCTTGACTCTATCTTAATCATCTTTTCTTCCAGTAGATTTTTTTGAGTCTTGCGCTTCTTTATGTTCTATCTTTTGTGCGTGGTCACTCGCAGCAATCTCTGCCTCTTTAGCATTTTGAAACTGTTGATTTACTATGAACTGTTGAGCTATTGAGAAGAGATTGTTTACAAACCAGTAAAGAACTAAACCTGATGGAAAAGTTAAGAAAAACAGAGTAAATATAACTGGCAAATACTTAAAGACTTTCTCTTGCAAAGGGTCTGTAAAGTTGTTTGGTGTAAGTCTTTGTTGATAATACATAGATGCACCCATTAAAATAGGTAAGATATAGTATGGGTCTTTTAGTGAAAGGTCACTAACCCACATAATCCATGGTGCACCTTGAAGCTCAACCGCATTTAAAAGTACACGATAGATTGCGAAAAACACTGGAATTTGCAGTATCATAGGCAGACAACCACCAAGTGGATTTGCATTATGTTTTTTATACATATCCATAACTGCAGCATTCATACGTTGTGGGTCACCTTTATGTTTTGCTTGAAGCTCTTTTATCTTAGGTGAAATCTCTTTGATCTTTTGCATAGAGACCATACCTTTGTATGTCAAGGGATATAAAATAGTTCTGATAATTAAAGTAAGAGCTATAATAGACCATCCCCAGTTACCAAAGATTCCATGGAGCCATGAAAGAAGCTGAAAAAGAGGCTTAGATGCAAAGGTAAACCAACCATACTCTATGGCATTTGTTAGAACTGGCTTGATATTTTTTAATACTTTGTACTCTTTTTGACCTATATATCCACTAAAACTCATGTTTTGTAGCGCATCAAAGTAGACTACAGGATTGTCCTCTCTATCTCTCTCAAGAGTTATAACTGTGTCTTTTGCAAAGTCGTACATTATGGTTGCGGAGTATTGGTCAAATGCAGAGATTAGCTCAACTCCAGTAAAGGTTTTTCTACCCTCAGCATCTCCATCTTCTACAATTGTAGCTATCTCATCATCTGTATAAACCATAGCACCTGAGACTGTCATCATCTGCTCAGTTACTTGTGGTCTTTGACCTAGATATATAAAGTATCTCTTATCTTGTGAGAGTGAAACTTTTGCATCGTAGTGTCCATCAGCATAAAAAGTTAGCTCTTTTGTCACTGTAAGTGATGATAGTTTTTGAGTTAGAGTAACTTTTTGAGGACTACCATCAAGTGCAATGTTTTCTACTGATGCACTATATGCAACTGTTTTAGATTCATTGTCTATCACCTCATCTAAAAATCTTATATAGAGTGGTTTCATTCCTGTCTCTGGGATGAGCTGGGCATGTCCGCCTTCTTTATTGTTAAACTTTGCCTGTAGAAGCTCTTTTGAACTAATGCGACCTAGCGTGTCAATTTTTAAGATAAAATCTTTGTGAGTAACTGTTGAAATAGTGTTTGAACGACCTGCTACTTCTCTAACTTCTTTAGTTATAGAGTGTCCAGTTGTAGGCTCTATTACATCTTGAGAAGCTTGAGTAGTATCTTGATGTTTTACTTTAACATCTTGCTGTGTTTTTACCACTTGTGTTTGTGGCTCCGCTGGTGGAAAAATTGCTGTATAAGCTACGAAAAAGATTATAGACGCTGCTACTGCTAGCATTAGTCTTTGATTTGGTGTCATTTTATCTAACACATTCACCCTTTAAAAGAAAAATTTTTTATTATATAAAAGCGGTTTTTTTTATCTGGAACCAGCCAATATTTTATAGAACCAACATCAAGCATCTTGGGCTTTAGAGTAAGTTTATCAAGTAAAGGATACTCTATGCCACCAATAAAGAGTTGATTACAACGCAGTATTCTAATCAAAGTGTGGTAAAAAGCACTTGAAATAGAATTATTTTCAAAATGAATTCTTGCATATTCGCTACAAGATGGGTAGTATCTACAACTTCCAAAGCCAATAAGGGTAAAAAATTTCTGATAAACCCATAGGATCTTAAGTAAAATTTTTCTTATCATCTGTTCTTTTCTAAAATGCTATTTGACTTTTGGAGAACCTTTTTAAAGTCATTTTGTAGTTGTTTATGTGATGCTTCATTGATGGCTTGCTTTGCTACAAATATATAGGTGGCATCTTTGAGTGACTCGGAGTACTGGCAAAAAAGAGACCTAAGTCTTCTCTTTGCTCTATTTCTTTTTACCGCATTTCCAATTTTCTTAGTAGCGGTAAATCCAACATTCTTAAGATTTGCTTTTGGGAGATAAAAAAGAACAAGATTCGCAGAGTGAATGCTTTTGCCTTTTTTATATATGTGCTGAAATTCTTTATGCTGCTTTAGGGTATAAAAACCGCCTATACTGACAATTTTTTACGACCTTTTGCACGACGGCGATTTATTATATTACGACCATTTTTAGTAGCCATTCTATGTCTAAAACCATGAGTTCTTTTTCTAGGTGTACTATGAGGTTGGTATGTTCTTTTCACGACATATCCTTCTTTAAAATTGAGTTTGCAATGTTACATAAAAGTTACTTAAAGTGTGTTTAAGGTTCATCCCAAGGTCATTTAACACATATTTAACAATGATATGATTATAATTGTCTATTAAAAATACAAACTACTATTATATATAAATATCTCAATGGAGAATAAGTGAACTTTAATAAAAAATTGCTAACGAGCGTCTTTATAAGCTTATTGCTCCTATCTTACTCTCTGTTTCTTAATGTAAAGAGTATAAACTTCACAGATACAATATTAAAATCAATACACGCAAAAGAACAATTGCCTACCAATATAGAGGCAAACTTAAAATCTCAAAAGTATATGCTCTATATCTCCATAACTGCCATTTCTATTTTATTGTTTGCTCTGTATAAGCTTCTATTGCGATATATAGAGACTCAAAAACGGCTTCTCCTTGGCAAAAGAAATGAAAAACATCATAAAAACATGCACTCCAAACTTCTAAAATATAGCAACGATTTAGAAAAAGAGGTGTCTAAAAAGACTGCTGAGTTAGAGCAAAACACCTATACCAACTTCCTAAGCGCTCTGCCAAATAGAAATAGGCTCCTAGAAGATTCTATGAGCTTTGAATTTAAACAGATGGCACTCTTAAATATAGACAAGTTTCAAAAATTCAATGACGTTTATGGAGAAGATATAGGAAATGTTGCACTCAAACTTAGTGCTGACTTTTTAAACTCCAAAATCAATGACAACAGCACTTTTTTATACCATATAGGTGGAGATGAGTTTGTTATCGCTGTAAAGGACTCTATAAAACTTAACAACACACTCTTTATAAACAAAATTGAAGATATTTTAAAGAGTTATAGAAGAGAGAGCTTTATATATGAGGACAAAAAGTTCAACTTTATGATGAGTGCAGGCTTAGCATTTAGCGGCTCTAAAAAGATGATGGCTTATGCTGACATGGCACTAAAAGATGCAAAAAAGAGAAATGTCGGCATATCCATATTTAACGATGATAAAGAGCTAGAAAAACTCCACAAAGAAGATATTGAGTGCCATGAAAAGCTCTCATTTGCTCTAGAGAATGACAATGTTATCTCCTATTTTCAACCTATCTCTGCTATTCAATATGCATCATTGGAGATAAAGTATGAATCTCTTGTTAGGATTAGAGATAAAGATGGAACTATTATCGCTCCTTTTAGATTTTTAGATGTTGCTAAACAAAATCGCATCTACTACAAGATTACAAAAGCTGTTATCAAAAATACTTTTGAAGCAATAACAAAATATGACATACAGTGCTCCATCAACATCTCTATGGAAGATATAGAGAATGATAGAACCTTAGAGATGCTCTATAGTAAGTTTGATGAGTTTGAGCACAATCATAATTTAACTATAGAACTACTTGAGACTGAAGAGTTTAAAGATTATAAAAGAGTTTACGATTTTTGTATGAGAGTTCGCTCTTATGGCATAAAAGTAGCTTTAGATGATTTTGGATCTGGTTATTCTAACTTCTCTCACGTTCTAAACTTACCAATAGACTACATAAAGATAGACTCTTCTCTTATCTCAAACATAGATAGGGATATTAACTCTCAAATAATGGTTTCAACTATTGTAGGCTTAGCACAAAAGCTAAAGATTCACACCATTGCAGAATTTGTCTCATCTAAAGAAATCTTAGACACTGTAAAGAGTTTAAATGTTGATTTTGCACAGGGTTATTATATAGGTAAGCCTCAAGAGATAAAGAAATATATTCCCTATCTATTTGACTAAAAAGTCTTTTAAAGAGTCACCTCTTGACTGATCATGTGGTGTAGTAGCATCAAAGAGTCTCTCATTTTGTCCAACATGGCAATCTCTACAGCCTTGGATTACATCATGTTCTCTAATATTTGGTTTATTTATTTTTGACATAGGATGACATGAAAAACAGTCATCCCCACACTCAGCCATAGCACTAGGCTCAGCAGAGTGGCAGTTTATGCAAGTTAACATCGGCTTATGTCTTTCATCTTCGTGTATAGTTGGTACTAGCTTTGGATGACAAGTCATGCAGTCACCCGTACAAGCTAGAATATTTAGCGTTAGTAATAAAAGAGTTACTATGTATTTCATACCTATAAACTCTCTATTCTCACCTCTATTTCACCATCTTTTATATCAAAATAGACTTTTGAACCCTCGCTAACTCTACCCTCAAGTATAAGCTCTGCTAGTCTATCTTCTACTATTTCATAAAGAGCACGTTTGAGCGGTCTAGCTCCATAAACAGGATCAAACCCAGCTTCTGCTATATAAGCTTTTGCCTCGTCACTAAGGTACAGCTCTATATCTCTTTGCTCAACTTTTTTGCGTATATCTTCAAAGAAAATATCAACTATGCCTATAATCTGCTCTTTTGCAAGTGCATTAAAGATAACAACATCATCGAGTCTATTTAAAAACTCTGGTTTAAACACTTGCTTTAGCTCACTCATAACCATAGCTTCTAAATCTGATGATGATGGGTTGTTTATGATTTTATCACTTGCAATATTTGAAGTCAGTATTATTATAGTGTTACTAAAATCGACCGTGACTCCTTTGTTATCAGTAAGTCTTCCATCATCTAAGACTTGTAAAAGCATATTAAAAACATCAGGGTGGGCCTTTTCTACCTCATCAAAAAGCACTACGCTATATGGCTTTCTTCTAACAGCTTCTGTAAGTTGACCACCCTCTTCATAGCCAACATATCCAGGTGCTGCACCGACCAAGCGAGATACAGCGTGTTTTTCCATATACTCACTCATATCTATTCTAATCATTGCATCTTCGCTGTCAAAGAGAAACTTTGCAAGTGTCTTTGCAGTTTGAGTCTTACCAACTCCTGTTGGACCTAAAAATAGAAAACTTCCTATGGGAGTGTTCTGGCTTGATAGCCCCGCTTTATTTCTCTTAATAGCACGAGCAACCGCATGTGTAGCTCTCTCTTGGCCAACTACATCACGATTTAGCTCCTCTTCAACATTTAAGATCTTCTCTTTATCACCTTGGAGCATCTTGTTAACTGGGATCTTTGTCCATCTAGAGATGATAGATGCTATGGCTTCTTCATCAACGCTATTTTTAAGAAGTGTTCCCTCTTCTTGCATCTTAGTCCACTTCTCATTTATCTTTTTTTCTTCTTCTAAAAGAGATGGAATCTCTCCGTACTCTATCTCTGCTGCACGGTTAAACTCTGAGTTAGACTTTGCAAGATGTGCCTCTTTTCTCTTTTTTTCAATCTCATTTTTAATCTCAGAAGTTCTCTCAAAAACCTCTTTTTCAGTTGCAAACTTAGCTTCAAGGCTTCTAACCTCTTCTCCTACATCTGCTAACTCTTTTTCAATCTCTACAAGTCTTTTTTCATTTGCAGGAGTTTTTTCCATCTTTAGAGCCTCTTGCTCTACATGAAGCTCTGAACTTCTTCTCTTTGCAGAGCCTAGTGCGTTTGGTTCAGACTCTATCTGCATCTTAAGTTCAGCTGCTGCTTCATCTATAAGGTCTATCGCTTTATCTGGTAGAAATCTATCGGCAATATATCTATCTGAGAGCCTAGCAGCTGCAACTAGGGCACTATCTGTGATGGTTACATTATGGTGAGTCTCTAGACGATCTTTTATACCTCTTAATATTTGGAGAGATTGGTTGACCGTTGGCTCATCAAGATTTATAGGTAAAAATCTTCTTTGAAGTGCCATATCTTTTTCAAAATATTTTCTATACTCTTTTAGAGTCGTAGCACCAATAGTGTGAAGCTCTCCACGGGCTAGAGCTGGTTTTAGGATATTTGCTGCATCCATACTTCCCTCACTTGCTCCAGCTCCTACAATGGTATGAATCTCATCTATAAACAAGATAACATTTGCACTTTTTTTAACCTCATCTATAACAGCTTTTAATCTATCTTCAAACTCTCCTCTATACTTCGCACCAGCAATTAGAGCACTCATATCTAGTGCTACAACTCTTTTGTTTTGAAGTGAAGTTGGAACTTTGTTATCACTTATACGTTGAGCTAAGCCCTCAACTAAAGCAGTTTTTCCAACTCCTGGTTCACCCAAAAGCATAGGATTGTTTTTCGTTTTTCTGATAAGGATCTGCATCATACGAGTTATCTCTTCATCTCGCCCTATAACAGGAGATAGTTTTCCTTCCTTTGCCTCTGCAGTTAAGTCTATACCGTACTTAGCTAAAGACTCCAAAGTCTCATCTGAGCTTTGAGAGTCTATCTTTGCTCCAGCTCTTGCAGCTTCTATAGTTTTTGCAAGTTCTGATATATCCGTATATTTTTTGAGTATGCTCGCAAATGGCTCGTTTTTTAAGTTTGCAAGCAAATATGTATCTACCGCTAAAAATTTATCGCCATTTTTTGTCATAAGTCCAGCACCATTTTCTAGTGATGAAACAAATTCTCTAGAGAGTTTGATATTTTCTTTTGTCACACTTGAAGATTTTGGAAGTTTTTCACTCATACTTCTCACATCAAGCTCTATAGCAGTTTTATCTATGTTCATCTTGTTAAACATCTGGTTTAGTACTGAGTTTGAGTTAGTTAGCATTGCCCAAAAGAAGTGCAGGCTTACAACTTCTTGATTTTTGTTGTGAAGTGCTAGCGATACTGAGGACTCTATCGCCTCTGTCATATTATGTGTTAGTTTTTCAAATATATTGTTAGTGTTCATAAATTTCTCCATTTGTAAGTTAGCAATATTATATCAAGTTGAGTGTAGTTGTGTCAAGTCTTTTTAGTCACCTCTTCTTAAAAACTCATTTAGTGATAAATTAGCTATTTTATATTATAATCAAAGTTATACTATTAAAATCTTAACTCCAAAGGATCTATTTTGCCTACAATCTTAGAAGCCATTAACGCTCGTTCATCAAAAAGAGCATATCACTCAAAGAGTGTCCCTAAAGAGATTCAAGAAAAAATCTTGAAAGCTGCTAGCATGACGCCAAGCGGAGCAAATATGCAACCGTGGATAGTTTACGCCATCAGCGATGAAAAAGTTTTAAAAAAAATAGGTGATGCAATCATTGAGAAGATGGAAACTGGGGTAAAGCATGACCAATTCATTCAATACTATCCTATCAAATGGAAAAATCCCTATAAAAAAAGACGCTTAGAGACTGGTGTGGGACTCTATACTCTGATGGATGTAGGCAGAAAAGACATCGTGAAAAGAACTAAGATGTGGCATGATAATTTTAGGTGGTTTGGAGCCTCAACTGTCTTTTTTGTATTTACTGATAAAGATCTTATAGACAATGCTCAAGGAGCTTTAATAGACTGTGGAGCTTACCTACAAAGCCTCACACTCTTGGCTCAAGAGTTCGGACTTGATACTTGTCCGCAAGGCTCTACCACAGAGTTTGGAAGGGTTGTAGCGGATGTTTTAAATACACCTGAGAGTCTTGCACTTTTATATAGTGTAGTTATTGGTTATGCAAAAGAAGATGCAAAGATAAATACATATCAACCATCTCGCGTTCCTTTAGAAGAGTATGTTACTTTTATATAATGGCTTTAAAGTTTATCAAATTTTTCGGAAGCGATGCTTCAGCTTCGCCCTTTGAACTTTGAAATTAAAACACTACTTTTAAACCCTCTCTACGAGGTTAAAACCTCGTTTCCGATATCTTGTGAGCATATTTTCATTACCACTCACACCACCACTATGAACATATAATACCTTCTCTTTAGTTTGACTCAAAAGAGCCTCCCACATAGCAGGAGCGTAGAGCAGATCAAACTCTACTCCTGTTGTGAGCAGTTTTTTATATATCTCTAAAAATTCCTTATAGGGCTTTGCAAAGTGATACTTTTTTTTAGGCTCCAGTATTATTAAGTTCTCTGGTATCTCATGTAGGGCTTGCATCTGCTCTCTTAAGTAGGCTACATCACCGATGCATGGTGTTGTATAAACTCTAAACTCTTTAAGTGCGAGTGCTAAAAAAAGTGCCGTAGTTCCAGTGCCTGATGGAGTAGCAATAGATCTTGCATCTATATTAGAGTCTCTTATCTCATCTGCTAAGACCTCTATTCCCTCTCTAGCCTCACTTACAGCTCCACCTTGATGTACTACAAACTCTCCATCATTAGTATTTAAAAAGAGTGAAGCTATATAATTTTTATATAGTATTTCGTCTACTTCTATATGATTCATACCCATCTTTATAGAGTGATAGTAGTTTCCAATACTAAGCGTTTTTTGAGTACGACTCTGTGGTTTTGTATAGTAGTCAAACTTCCAGCCTTTGTTTTTACACATAGCTGCAATGGCTAACATGGCATTTGATTGAGTTCCACCATAAGATATGATTTTGTTAAGTTTATTTGGAGGAGTTTTTAGCAGTTTGTAGAGTTTTCTGTACTTATTACCTGCTAAATATGGGTCTATAAGGTCGTCTCTCTTTACATAAAACTCTCTGCCTTCTAATTTTATATTAGAGATAGCAGAGATATTCATAAAGGTTTATTTTATAGTTGCTTTGTTTTTTAACTCTTTCATCTTCTCTTCTACAACAACTTTAAACTTTTCCATCTTTAGTCTTTGATCTATAAAAGATTTAACTTCTGTAAAAGATAGTGTTTTCTTAGCTTTTTTATCTTCAAGGTAGATAATATGGTAACCAAATTGTGTTTTTACCGGCTCAGAAATAGTTCCCGTTTTCATGCTAAAAACTTTGGCATCGAACTCTGGAACCATCTGTCCTTTAGAAAAATAGCCTAGATCTCCGCCTTTTGGTCCACTAGGTCCTGTTGACTTCTCTTTTGCAAGCTGGATAAATTTGTTTTTAAGAGCATTGCCTGAGAGTGATTTTAACTCTTTTTCTATTGCTTTTGCTTCGCTCTCTTCTTTTACTAAGATATGACGAGCGTGAACACTACTCTTTTCGTTAAACTCTTCTTTGTTGTTGTCATAGTAGTTTTTTAACTCTTTATCAGAGACACTTATTTTGTCAAACTGTTGCTTTTGCCAAACTTGAATAGCTAAATCTTTTTTAACTCTATCTTGAACTTTTGCATACTCATCTTTAAAGTCTTTGCTTTTTAAAACACCTGTTTTTTTAGCATCTTCGTAAACTAACTCTTTTGCTATGAGCTGCTCTAATACTTGTTTTCTAAACTCTGCTTGTTTATCCTCAGGAACTTGGTTAAATCTACCCTGAGTAGCATTCATAAGAGCAGTATCAACATCTTCTTGAGTGATTTTAGTTCCATTTACTGAGACTAGCGTTGTGGCAGATGCTAGCGAACCAGCTAGAAGTAGAGTAGCAACTATTTTAGTCATTTTCATCATTTATTATCCCTAAGTATTAAATCTTTTAAAATTCAATTTAGTTCATCTTTTGCACAAATGGCAAAAAATCATCTAAATCTGTTTTAGGCAAAAAGTTTATACACTTTATACTAACCATTAATAAACAAGGGTAATTTTTGGTTTATCTAACAAATTTCAGTACACTTCTTATTATGAAAAAAGCAACAAAAAAAGAGATACAACTAATCCATGAACTATTCATCCAAAGGTATAGCGATGCTGTAACCGAACTAAATTACTCAAACGCTTATGAACTAGTTATTGCAGTAGCTCTCTCAGCACAATGCACTGACAAAAGAGTAAATCTAATAACACCAAAACTATTTCAAAGATATCCAAGCCCTCAAAAGTTAGCTCTTGCATCTTTAGATGATGTAAAAGAGCTTATTAAGAGCTGTTCCTTTTTTAACAACAAGGCAAAAAACCTCATTGCAATGGCTTCAAGAGTAGTTAAAGTTTATGGTGGAGAAATTCCCATGAATGAAAAAGACCTTATAACTCTCGCTGGAGTTGGACAAAAGACTGCCAATGTTGTGATGATAGAGTACACAGGCGCAAACTTGATGGCGGTTGACACTCACGTCTTTAGAGTCTCTCATAGATTAGGACTTAGTGATGATAAAACTGCTTCAAAAACAGAAGCCACACTGGTTAAAAAGTTTAAAAATAATCTTCAAGCACTCCATCAAGGCATGGTTCTTTTTGGTCGCTATATTTGCAAGGCTCAAAATCCAAAATGTGATGAGTGTTTCTTAACTAAATTTTGTAAAACAAAAGAGACTTTTAAGGTTTAAGGCACCTTTAGAGTATTTGGTATAACAAATGCTTTATCAAAGATATGATGAAAACTATACTGCTAATAATCTTAACACTTCTTTTAACTGGATGTATGAACAAACACGGCATATCGGCAAAATACTATAGCGATTGCAAAGAGTACTACGATTTGCAAGGTTACTACCACAAAGAGTGCGGAGATGATGACTTTGTATCCTACAAAGAGATAAAGGAAACTGCATCATACTTGTTTGGGGTAGAAAAAGAAGAAAAAAAACCAAAAGGCAATGTTTGGTAGAGTAAGGAAGTAAATAAAAAAGCAATTTTCACTTTATAGCTATAAAAGTCGCAAAGTTTGCCCAACGAAAAATCACCTCGCAATGTTTAAAACCGCAATTTTTCGCCATCTTGATATTTTCGTCCTCACTATATGGCACCAAAACATTCTCTAGTGCTTCTCTTTTTTGAACTATCTCATACTCTGAGTAACCCTGCTCTTTTTTATAGTCATAGTAGCACTCTATAAGGTCTTTGTTTAGTTTTGAGTGATGGCTTATTACTTTTTCACTAAAGATAAAGATGCCATCACTCTTTAGTGAGTCATATATCTTTTTAACTAACTCTTCACGAACCAAAGGGCGGATAAACTGCAGGGTGAAGTTACTTATAAAGAGATCCGCATCCTTATAGTCATACTCTAAGATATCTGCGTTTTCAAGCTCAATACTTACTCCAAAGGCTTGTGCTTTTTTTCTAGCTTGCTCTAGCATCGCCTCTGAGTTATCAAGTCCGATAAGCCTTGCATCTACTGCTAAATCTTTTGCGATACTAATAAGTAGAGATGCAGTTGAAGATCCAAGATCATAAACAATAGACTCTTCTTTTATACTCTTTAGTGCAAAAAACTTTGTAATCTTTTGCGACTCCCCGTAAAAAGGAACACTTCGCTTGAGCATATCGTCAAAGACCGCTGCGACCTCTTCGTCAAACTCAAAATGCTTCTTTATGGGTTTTGTAAATACTTTATCATTCATAACGGAATTTTAGCTAAACTTTTAGTACTATTTCAATTTATAGGGTTATTTTATGCAACTAAGTACTTCTTCGTGGATGTTGATTTTTTTTATAGCACTGCTTGTTGTTAGCATATGGAAGATCTATGCATTTTTACCAAACAAACCATTAGTAGATGACGACACAACAAAAGAGTCCCAAGAGGAGCTTTTAAAAGTTATCCTAAAGGTGATAAAAGAGAGCCAAGGTGAGCTAAGTCGTGAAGATCTTTTTACAAGGGTAAAAGCGGATGAGACATTTGATGAGAAGAAATTTTGGAGATTTAACCAAAACAGACTAAACCAGCTCATAACTCACTACCACTTAGAAAACCCACATACTAAAAATATAGAAGATATCTACAAAGATTTAAAGGCTTAAAACCTCTAAATCTTTATATTTTTTAGTTTCTACCAATCGCATTTAAATCTTTAAATGCTTCTTCTACGCGAACTACTAAAGCCTCTTGTCCAGCTCTTTGCCATTTTCTAGGATCATAGTATTTTTTGTTTGGCTTATCTTCGCCCTCTGGGTTTCCGATCTGAGATTGTAGATAGTCTTTATATTTTTCTATATAAGCCTTTGTTCCAGACCATAGAGCCCACTGAGTATCTGTGTCAATATTCATCTTTATAACACCATAGCTGATAGCTTCACTTATATCTGACTCAGCTGAGCCTGAGCCACCATGAAATACAAAATTTACTGGTTTTGCAGATGTTTTATATTTTTCTTCTATATATTTTTGAGAGTTGTCTAAAATTTTTGGAGTCAATTGTACATTTCCCGGTTTATAAACACCATGAACATTTCCAAAAGATGCTGCTATTGTAAAGTGTGGAGATACTCTACTTAGCTCTTCATAAGCGTAAGCTACTTCTTTTGGTTGTGTATATAAAAGAGAGTTGTCAACGCTGGTATTGTCCACTCCATCTTCTTCTCCTCCGGTAACCCCAAGCTCTATCTCAATGCTCATGCCGATTTTGCTCATTCTCTCTAGGTAAGTTTTAGATATAGATATGTTCTCTTCTATACTCTCTTCTGAGAGGTCTAACATATGTGACGAATAGAGTGCTTTACCTGTATGCTTGAAGTGTTTCTCACCTGCATCTAAGAGTCCATCTATCCAGGGAAGGAGTTTTTTTGCAGCATGGTCAGTGTGCAAAATAACTGCCACACCATAAACCTCAGCCATCATGTGGACATACTTTGCTCCAGCTATTGCACCAGCTATTGCGGCCTTTTCCCCCTCATTACTAAGACCTTTTCCAGCAAAGTAAGATGCTCCACCATTACTAAACTGGATAATTACAGGTGATTTTACTTTTGTAGCCGCTTCTAAAACTCCATTGATGGAGTCAGTTGAGACAACATTTACAGCAGGGATAGCAAACCCTTGCTCTTTTGCCATGTTATAAACTTTTTGTACATCATCTCCAAAAAGGACACCTGGTTTTACGATATCTAATATGCCTTTGCTCATTGCTCTTCCTAATTTTAGATTGTAGGAGTGATTATAATATAAGCTTTATTTGAAATAACTTTCTTGTAATATTTTTATGCTAAAATGGCTAAAAATTTAGTTATATATATTTTAAACTCAACACAGATCTACACTCAATTTTTACAAGAAGGACATATTATAATGAGACTAACTATAGATGAGTATTCAAAAAGATTTAAAATGTCAAAAGAGATGATAAACTCTAAACTAAGAGAAAAAAAACTCGATTATATTATCGAAGATTCTATAACTTATATCATAGTAGATGACGCATTTAGACAGCCCGAAGAAGTAAAAAAAGAATTCTTACAAACGCAAGTGATTACAAAAGCTCCAACTAAAGCAAAAACAACTGTTGCAACTGTAATAGCACTCTACCAAAGAGAAAATGCACAACTTAAACAAAAAATCATACAACTAGAACAGAAGATAGATGGACTCATAGATGATAAAGAGCAGATGCTTCGTGATGAGATGAACAAAATAGAGCAACTCTATAACAAAAAAGATGAACAACTAAAAAATATTTTAGAACTTGTAAATGCAAAAATGATGCAAGAACAACAAGACCGCAGAGCTCATGAAGTTAAAACTCTTCAAAACAAAAACCAAAAACAAGAACAATATTCTGATATAGTTGAACTAAAAGAGTATTTAAAGAGTTTAAATATTAAATCTTATCAAAGAAAAGTTATAAAAAGAAGGTTTTTAGCTGTTTATGACAACGATATAAGAGTTCTTCATCAAGATGGAAAGTTATACTTAGATTTTTCAAAGTATGACTATAGCGACCTTCTCTCGTACTAACAAACGGAGTAGCTGATGAGCAAAGAGACACTAAAAAGTATTAAAACCAAAAACATCAAAGCTGCTATGAGTAACTTTGCAGCCCAAAATCTTACTCCCTTAAATGAGTGTGATTTTGAGATAAAAGAGACTGCAACATATATAAAAACTAGCTCTGATGATAGTTTTAGACTCTTTAATGAAAACCTTTATGAGCGTTTCGAGGATGAAGCATCTATCTTAAACAATCGCCTACAACTTAAACAGGTTCATACTATAGTACCAAAAATTTCGACAGAAGTAACCATAAAACTTCACTATACCTTAGAGCTAAGTGAATACAAAACTCATCCAAAACTCATCTTACATCCAGATTCACACATACTTTATAGAAGTTATAAACCTAGCGAGACATATGCTCTGTTAGTAAAAGAGTTTAACAAGATAAAAGCCAAAAACAACATTATCATAGGTCTCTTTGATGAGAGTATGCTAAAGACCCTCAAAGCCTTTACCAAGCATTTATATGAGGGTAAATTTATAAAAAAAGTTCGTATACCTCTTTTTGATGGGATAGAACCAGAAATTGCTAAAGCTGGAAAACTCATACTTTGGTTTGAGCAAAAAGATTTGCTTAAAAAACAAAAAGTTATAGAAGTAGAAACAAATGAAATCTTAGCAGAGTACAAAAAACCGCGCTATGCTAAGAGCGGTTTTAACTCTCTTGGAGAACATATAAATAGTAACTATTCTAATGGCTATAATGACATACAGACTCCCATCGATGAGGAGAGCATCTATATAGAAGAAGATGAACATAAAAAACTATATAGAAGTAGATGTAAAGGTTTTGTCGTACTAAATGAGAAAATCTTTGGCGTTAACAACAAACTAAAGATGAAAAAACTCTCAAGAATCGAGAGTAGCATATCAAAACAAGAAGATAATAACATAGAAGTTTTTGTGTCTCAAAGCGATACTACTAAGGATAGTATTGGCGAGGGAGTTGAGTTAAAGAGTGAGAAGATTCATGTCAATGGACACATTGGAGCAAATAGCATCTTAGAAGCTCTTGACTTACAAATAGATGGGGCCACACATAAAGACTCTATGCAGTTTGCAAAAAGTGCTATGATAAACAGACATAAGGGCACTCTGAGATGCAATAATGCAAAGGTAGCACTACTTGAAGGTGGAGTAGTAAATGCAACAAATGTAGAGATAGAAGCTTGTCTTGGTGGAACTATTTACGCTCAAAATGTAAAAATTGGGCATGTAAAGAGTAACTTAAAAGTATATGCAAGCGAATCAATAGAGATCAATCTTGTTAGTGGAGAGGATAATCTCTTTAAAATTAACTACAAAGATATTCCCATACTCAACTCAAAAGTTGAGCTTTTAAATGAAGACATTAACAAGCTAAAAGATGAACTAGAAGATGCAAAGAGACATAATATCTCTAAAGTTCAAAAAATACAAGATGAGATAAAGCTTTTAAAAGAAGAGATTGTAACTATTCAAAACTCTGCTCTAAGAGCTAAGATAACTATCCATAAACCGCTAAAGGGCTTAAACTCTATAGTATTTACTTTAGCAAACTCTCAAGAGTTAGTTTATAAAACACAAGCAAGAAAATATAAGCCTTTTTATTTAAATCTTGAAGATGATAAAATAACTCTAGAACCTGTCAAAAAATCAATCTCCCTTTAAAAAATCTAAAAACACCCTTTTATAAATGCCGCTTTAAAATATATATTTTTATAAATAATATACGCTAAACCGTATATTATACATGCTATTATGGTTTTAATAATAGTTTTATTGTATTTTTATGTCTATATAAAGTATTTTTTATACTGAATAAACTATAATATTATTTAATAAATGTATATTTAAGTATATAACCCGTATAATTTTTCATGCAAATTTATGATCTATTTAATATTCTTCATAACTCTCTAGAGTCAAAAAACAATGGCCGAAAAATATCTTTAAAAGATATGGCTGCTTCACTAGGGATACCCATGCGTACATATCAAGACTGGAAACTTGGGCGTGCGAAGCCTCAAGCAGCTAGTGTTGTTATGAAAATGTTAGGTAAATTGGATGATGATGAAATCATTAGAGCTGTTAGAAAAATAAACAAACTACAAGAGGAACGATAAATGGGTGCATTAACAAAGCAAGAGAGAGACTCCCTAGAAGAGATATTTCTCTCCATTGGAAAAAGCGATGACAAATACTCAAAATTAAAGCAATATACAGCTATAAATATCTCCAAAAACATAAGCTTTAACGCTTCTAGGCTACTAAAGATGGCTAAAGTAGGAATAAAAGGGTCGAAATTATCGCAATTTATCACACTTTTGGGTAAAAAGAAGAAAAATTTAAGCAAATAAACTATAAAGTATCCATAGCTGAATTATTTAAGCACAAGTATTTGTGGTGCTTTTGCTAAATAATCTCGGAAATCTTTATGAATCTAAGGGTAAATATATGAATAAAGCTCAATTTGTTGAACTAGTACAATCATGTGGTGAGTACAAAACTAAGGTTGAAGCAGAAGCTGCAATCAAGGCGTTTACAGAGGCTGTAACAGTGGCATTAGTAAAAAAAGAGGATGTTTCTTTAGTTGGTTTTGGTAGCTTTGCTGCAAGCCTTCAAAAAGGTAAAAGTGGTAAGGTTCCAGGAACTGATAAAACTTATACAACTCAGGATAAAATGGTTCCTAAGTTTAAAGCTGGCAAAGGTCTTAAAGACCGCGTTGCTGCTGGTAAATAACTTCTTAAAACTCATTGCTAGTAAGCGATGGGTTTTTTTCACTATATGAATATCACCTCATTTTTCTCCAATTTTAAAAAAAAACAAAAAAATCTAAAACTTCCTGACTCACTACTTATAAAGCAACTAAAAGAAATTAGTAAAAAATACAATTTTAGTCTATATAAAAACATAACAATTTATCATCATGCCAAAGATCACTTTATCCCCCTTTTAATTTTGGATAAAAAAAGAGGAATTTTTCTTTTTGAGTACAAAGAGTGGTCATATAATGATCTTAAAAATTCTACAATATCAAAAGCCTCACATCAAGATTCAAGCATGCAGAGCATTGCTTATGAAAAAACTCATGAGTTTATAAAACAAAAATTCAATGAGCTAACCCATAAAGATGGTGTACCCATCTACAACTATCTTTTGATGCAAAACTTAAATAGCGATGAGTATGAACACCTAGATAGCTCATTTAGAGAACTTCTACCTTTAAAAAAGATCCTTTTTAACGATTCTAAAGAAGAACAAATTGTTCAAAAGCTAAATGATGTTCCATGCTTAAAAAACCCAATATTAAATGAAGCTGATATTATGGGCAATCTCTTAGTACAGTATCTTATACTCTCTAAAGACAACAGCTTAAACTTAGCCACTCCATCACAGATAAAATTTATCGAATCAGATTTACAAAACATAACAACTCTAAGTGGTACTGCATTTTCTGGTAGAACAAGTTCTATACTTTTAAAGTCAATTTTAGAGGTTTTAAAAAGTCCAAAATTAAAAATTATCATTATAGAACCTACTAGACTAGCTTGTGATCTACTAAAACAAAAACTTCTACATATCATAGAGTATGCAATAATTGAGATTGATCTAAACTCTATTGAAATTATCACACCTCTAGACCTGCTAAACAGGCATCTAAGCAAACTTAAAAAACCAAAATTAGAGCTTGTTTTGCATGTTAATGAGAAGCTGATGCAAAAGAGTTTTAAGGTCGCAGATCTGATCATCTGCGACGATACAGACATACTGCCTTTAGAATTTATAGAGTATCTAAAACATATACAAAAAAACTCTTTTTTAATTTTAGTAGATACCTACGATAAATATGATTCAAGCTTTACTTTAGTTGAGTGTTTTAGAAAAACAAAACCAAAAGCTCTATTTAAAAAAGCAAACCAACATGCAAAATCTCTTCAAATCATCTCAACTCTCTTAGAAAAGTACAAAGCAAAAGAGATTTTAATAATAAGTGACAATTTAAGTAAAAAAAAGCTCTTAGATGATTTGGATGGTTTTGTAGATGAACAAGTTATTGCAGTCGATAGCTCTTTGAGTTTAGCTTCTCAAGACTTAGATGGGTTACTTTTGTGCTCATACTCTGATATAGCCTCAATGAACACTAAGATAGTTGTGCTTATGGACATAGAAGACACTTCTTTAAATCAGCTACAATACGCAGCCTCTTTAGCACAAAAGACTATTTATATTCTTTATGAACAAGAGTGCCAAAACATAAAAATACTAAAGGAAAAATATGAATAAAATCTTACTTTTAATTCTACTAATGCTAAGTATAAACCTCAGCGCAGATGAGAAAAAGCAGAGTGTAGTTTTAGAGACTACACAAGGTAAAATAGAGTTAATCATGTTTAATGACATTGCACCACTAGCAGTAAAGAACTTCACTACACATGTAAAAAATGGTTATTACAGCGGTGTAGCCTTTCACAGAATCATCAAGAACTTTATGATTCAAGGTGGAGATCCAACTGAAAGCGGTCGTGGTGGAGAGAGTATTTGGGGCAAAAGCTTCAAAGATGAGTATAAAAACAAAACCTTTAACAAGGCTGGCATTTTAGCTATGGCAAACGCTGGACCTCACACAAATGGGAGTCAGTTTTTTATAACAACCGCAAAGACTCCTTGGTTAAATGGAAGACACACAATATTTGGCGAGGCAACAAAAGAGTCGATGTCAACTATTAAAAAACTAAACAGTGTTGCGACTCTTGGCTCAAGCGGGGCAGATAGACCTATAGAGCGTCAAGAGATTATAAAAGCATATTTAAAATAGAGTTTCGTAATCCTCATGTAACCCAAATAAAGGTATAATTTTTAAAATATATTTTTGAGGTAATGATGGAGATTTCAACTTTTAAAAGGCTAGAAAAAGTTGCTCTTAAAAAGAGCGGTACTGACTTTACAAGACTAGGTTTTTCACTATTTTTTATGATTGGTGTTTTAACCTTTAGTTTTTTAAGCAATGGTGGAATTTCTAACAATATGTTCTTAGCGATTGCTGCACTCATTGGTGCATATATGGCTATGAACATCGGTGCTAATGATGTAGCTAACAATGTAGGGCCTGCTGTTGGTTCAAGAGCACTAACTCTAACTACTGCTATTATTATTGCTGCTGTTTTTGAAGCTGCTGGAGCTTTGATTGCTGGTGGAGAGGTTGTAAATACCATCAAGAGTGGTATCATAGATATAACAGCCTTTGGAGATAATGCCGACCCTTTTATATGGGCAATGATGGCAGCTCTTTTAGCAGCAGCCCTTTGGCTTAACTTTGCTACTATGATGCGCGCACCAGTATCTACTACACACTCTGTAGTTGGAGGTGTAATGGGGGCAGGTATTGCTGCTGCTGGTTTTTCCATAGTCTCTTGGAGTACTATGGCAAAAATCGCTGCATCATGGATAATCTCGCCTATTATGGGTGGAATTATCGCAGCTCTTTTTCTCTATGCTATTAAAAAATCTATAGTTTTTAAAGAAGACAAAGTTTTAGCAGCAAAAAAATATGTCCCCTTCTTTGTATCTATAATGGCATGGTCGTTTGTAACGTATATTATAATAAAGGGTTTTAAAAAAATATGGCCACAAACTGTTGAGTTTTTAAACCTTATACCTTTAGTCTCTATAGAGATGAGTGACAAACCAACTATGTTGGTTGCCCTTTTAATAGGTTTTTTAATTGCTATAGTTGTTTATTTTACTGTAAAATATAGAGTTGGATCCAACAATACTGCGCTTGAAAATACAAAAGCCTCTGTAAATGCACTCTTTACAATCCCCCTAATTTTTTCAGCTGCACTTTTAAGTTTTGCTCACGGTGCAAATGATGTCGCAAATGCAATCGGACCATTAGCCGCAATAAATGATGCGGTTGTAAATGGTGGAATAACTTCTAATGCATCTATCCCTTTATGGGTCATGGCAGTCGGTGCTTTAGGTATCGCTCTAGGACTTGCTCTTTATGGACCAAAGCTTATCAAAACAGTAGGTAGTGAGATTACAGAGCTTGACCAAATCAGAGCATTCTCAATTGCTATAGCAGCAGCTATTACTGTTATCATAGCATCTCAGCTAGGACTTCCTGTTAGTTCGACTCACATCGCTATTGGTGGTGTATTTGGTGTTGGATTTTTAAGAGAGTGGTTGGATTTAAATGATGTCGATAAAACCATAGAAGAAGAAAAGCAAAGTATCATCGAAGATAAGGAAATTCTCAATGCTCTAAATGCAGAGCTCTTAACTCTAGAGGCAAAAGAGGGCAAGATACAAGAAGATTATGAAAGAATTGTAGATCTATATAAAAGTATAGCTATAGAAAAATCGCAGATAAAGTCCACAAAAAAGAGCATCAAACAGGCTAAAAAAATCGAGTATGTAAAGAGAGAAGCTATCAAAAAAATCATCACAGCATGGGTCGTAACAGTTCCAGCAGCAGCAGTTCTAGCAGCTATGCTATTTTTTATGATAAAAGGGATAATGGTTTAAGGGTTGATTATTTTCAACCCTCCAGTAACATTTTTTATTGTTGAGTAACTTTTGTTCTTGTAGATGACAAATTAGGTTCTATAGTCTGCATTGATTTTGACATACTCATAGCCTAGATCACAACCATAAGCTTTAAAGCTGCCCGCTCCTACTCCTAAGTCACAAGAAATAGTAAACTTTTTATGGCTCATTACCACTGCACACTTTTTCTCCATCTCAGCATCGAAATTTAGTCTGCCTCTATCATAAACACAAAGATTGTCAAATGAGATTTTCAGCATCTGTTCATAAGCTTCAACTCCACTTGCTCCCACAGTAGAGGCTATCCTTCCCCAGTTTGGATCTTCTCCAAAAAGAGCAGTTTTTACTAAGAGTGAGTCACTTAGAGTCTTTGCAACTACCTCAGCATCTGCATTATTTTTTGCACCCGTGATTTTATAAGTCACAAGTTTAGTAGCGCCCTCCCCATCTCTTACTATCTCTAACGCTAAAAAGTGCATAACTTTAAAAAGTGCTTCTTTAAAAGCTTCTCTATCATATGCACCACTTCTAGAGTTGCTTAGAAGTAAAACTGTATCATTTGTAGAAGTATCACCATCAACACTTATAGCGTTAAAAGTTGTCTTTGTGACCTCATCAAGAATCTCTTGCATCTCTTGCTTTGAAACCTTAGCATCTGTAGTTATAAAGCAGAGCATCGTAGCCATTGCAGGGTTTATCATTCCAGCACCCTTTGCCATAGCTCCTATACTAAAACTGCTACCATCATCGAGTGTAACCTTTAGAGCTATCTCTTTTGAAAATGAGTCAGTTGTCATAATGGCTTTTGCAGCATTGTTTGGATTTTTCTTCTTTATGTCAAAGAGCTTCATACCCTTTATGATTTTTTCTTTTGGAAGTCTCACTCCAATAACACCAGTTGAACTCATGATAGGATTTAACATCTCTGAGCAGTTGCTTAACACCTCATCTATATCATCAACTCCAACCTTACCAGTCATTGCATTTGCATTTTTTGAGTTAATTAGCACAAAGTTAGTCTTAAACTCACCCTTAGCCCTAAAGTGCTTTATAGGAGCTGCAAACATCTTGTTTGTGGTAAAAACTGAGGCTATTTCACACTCACTATCACTATAAATAAAAGCCATATCTAGTGCATTGTCTTTTTTAAGTCCAGCGCTTATCCCATCAGCAAAAAATCCTTCCGATGCACAGACTCCACCAGTTGCTTGAACTATATTATACAAATCTCAACTCCTTAGGTTTAGTTCTCTTTCTAAGCAGCTCTTTTGTGGTTGTGATATCACTCTGCATACCAATAATAAGGAGTTTACATTCACTAGTAATGAGTACATCACCCTTTGGCATAGAGATAAATTTACCATCTTTTTTCGTTATACCAATAACTGAAGTATTGGTGATTTGGCGAATATGTGTCTCTTTTATCTTCTTAAGAACTGCCCAACTATACTTTGGAACCTCTACTTCTTCCATATCTAGTGGATTATCACTCTTATATAAAAACTCTTCTAAAAGATTTTCCATATCAGGGCGGGCCGCCATTGCACTAACTCTTTGGGCAGTTAGTTTTGTAGGCGAGACAACTGTGTCTGCGCCTAATTTTTTAAGTTTTTCAACATCGTTCATAGCCTCAGCTGCTGAGATAACATAATATGGACGTGGCAAAAAATGTTCCTGTTCAAAAAGTCTTACAGAAGCTATAAGAGCAATATTATCAGCTATAGATGAAGATAGAGTTATAAGTCCTTTTGCGGATGCTAGATGTGCCTTTAACATTGAGAGTTCAGCATGAGGCTCTGCTTTTAAGTAGCTTTGATAGTTATGCTCTATTGCCCACTCATGAATCTCTTCTCTAGGATCAACAACAACAAAAGGAATATGATTTTTTCTTAGCTGTTTGGTAACTTCAAGAGTGTAATCATTATGATAACAAACAACAAAATGCTTCTTTAATCTTGCTATCTTATATAACATTTTTCGCTCCTTTAAAATCTTAAAAATAGTACCTCTATTTAACTCAGTCGCCATGATACCTATAGCACTAGTAAATATAGCAAAACCAGCAATAATTAGTGTTATAGTAAAGAGTCGTCCTGCATTAGAGACTTCAAAAACCTCCCCAAAACCAACGGTAGTAAATGTAATACCTGTTTGGTAAATGGCATCCATTAGAGATACTTTTTCTAAAAGTAAATAGCCTATAGTTCCAAGTAACATTGTTATGATTGTTAAAATAAGAGGTAGACGAAATTTTCTCAGATGTGGATAAACTTCAGGAAGAAGTTTAGTTTGGGGTTTGGGAGCAGACTCCCAATGTAGGAAGTTGCGAATCCTTTGTAAAAGATTCAACTCTATTTCCTATACTCTTACGAGTTTTTCTTTAGTGTGCGTAATTCTTTTGCAGAAATTTTAATCTTTTTGGTTGTACCATCTTCTAATGTGATACGCACTGTTCTTAAGTTTAGTAAAAAACGACGCTTTGTTCTGTTTTTTGCATGAGAAACATTGTTCCCACTCATAGGGCCTTTGCCACTAATAGCACATCTTCTTGCCATGCTAGAATCCTTAGTTTTAGGTTTTTAAAAGTTGCGAATTATATCAATGTGAAGCAAAACTCCAGCTTAAAGGCAGCTCCATGTTTGAACAAACAAAGCATAAGTAGATTTAATAGGTATTTTATATATATAAAGATAAAATGTATCAAATCTATACCAATAATGAAGAGAAAATGATAACAAAAGACGAGATTGATGAGTATATAGAGAAAATTCCACCTGCTCCAAAAGCACTAAAAGAGACTCTCTCACTCTTAAATGATGGTGAACTTATAAAAGCTTCAAAGATTGCTCAAACAGATCTAGCTCTTGCAAAATATCTTAAAAATTTAGTAAATAAACCTATCTATGGCTTCTCACATGAGATCAAAGATATATCACAGATCTTTGGCATCTTAGGCGTCTCAGGCTCACAGCAAACCGTCTATAACTATATGACTACACTTCTAAGCCCTTCAAAATGGTTACTTTTTAAACTAAATGCAAAATCTTTTTATGAGCTCCAAGCAAGACTCTCAAAAAGATGGGAGCTTATTTTAAAGCATCTAGGTATTGATGATAAAAACGTAACAAGTTCTATAACTCTACTCCCAGCTAGCATCATAGTCTCAGAGGCTCTTTTTTGCCAAAGGATCGAAGATGTAAAACTTTTAAGATCTACTAAAAATCTCGACTACAATACTATACTAACTCGTCTTTGTGGGATAGGTCTGTTTGATATCTGCGAACAGATTTCTATAAAATGGGAGATGCCTAAAGAGATAGGCGAGATTATTCAAGCTAGCTCAGGATTAAAACCATCAGCCAATGGAAAAATAAACCTACTTGCAAAGTGGATGCATCTGCTACTTTTTTATGAGCTCTCTCAGCCTATGTTTATAGAAGCAGGTTTAAATGATTTTATCGATTTTCAGGTAGATTTTGTAAGTGACATCTATGATGATTTTGCCACTCTTATGGAGATAAAATGAGAGCCGTTGTCAAAAATGGAGTAGGAGTCTTTACTCCTCAAGGCTTTTTAGATGGAAACAGCAGTAGCTCTTTTCTAAGCATAGATGACATTGAGGCTACAGCTACGCTAGATGTTGATATGATTTTAGTTTCATTAAAACGAGTTGTGTTTTTTAACAAAAATGGACTTGATATCTTTATAAAACTCTTTACTAAAGTAAGACACAAAAATCATGCAACAGTTGGTTTTTGTGACTATGATGAGAAAAAATACAAAGCCATCCATATCTTTTATCAAGAAAAAATGTACTTCTCTTTATATAAAACTATAGATATAGCCTATCTTTTTTCCTCCTCTTTTCAAAACCAAAATAAAAATGTTTTACTCTATAGTGAAGACAAATCTCAACGCTCAGCAATGGCTATAGAGCTTCATGACAATGGACACAATCCCATAATTGCCCAAACAGAGAAAGAATTTAAAGAAAAATCATCTAACAAAGATGCTTATGATGCCATAGTTGACTTAACATATCTAGGTCAAATGGGACAAAAAATAGCTACAAGAGTTACAGGAAATGCCATTATTTACTCTATCTCTTCTTTTTTAGATGCAGAGATTTCAAATAAGTTCAATATCCAGTACCATAATAACTCCTTAAATGTAGGCTTTAGGCTCTTTATATTTGATGCTTACAAAGTAATAAGCATGAATGTTCATGCACTAAATTTTTTCTCAAAACTAGCGAGTGCTGCAGCTGAATATAACGCTAGCATCTGTTTTGTTGGTATGGACTTTGAAAAGACTACAGAGACCTTTAAAGAGACTCTTGAAGACGCTGGCATCTTGTTTTATGAACAGATGGATGATATCTTAAAAAACAAAGAGCTTCTCGAAGAGCTTGGAGCATCGAGTGCAGCAAATACTAAAACTAAAAGGGTTATAAACAAAAAGACTGTGACTGAGTTGCCAAGATTTATAGATGCAACGGTTGTTACTATTGAGATGATGACAAATTCTAAAGCCATCAAACAATCTGCTCAAGTTCAAGCCATAGATATAAAAGACAAAACGGACAAAATTGCAAGTTCTATTGGTTACTATGGGGACTTAGATGGAATGGTGATATTAGTCTTCCCTAAAGGTATCGCAAAAAAAGCTTGTGAGCTCCTTATAGGGGAAAATACTAATGATGTAGAGCTTATCTTAGATACCTTAGCAGAGCTTGTTAATATTGTCGGTGGAAAGATTAAAACACTTCTCTCGGATCAAAATATTAGCGTAGATATAACTCTCCCTCGTACCTACAACGATGTTGAGAGTCTCTTAGAGGTAGTTCAAGATAGAAAAGGTGTTCAAGTTGAGCTATCTTTTAATGATGATAAGTTTCTCTTTTTCTTAACTAGATAAAAGCTTGCATCTGTATAATTACAAAACTAAACACTCTGAATCAATCTATAAACTAGATTCCGTGTCAAGCACGGAATGACGAGATGTGTGTCATACTTAACTTGACGAGACGTATGTCATGCTGAACTCTAAAGAAACATTTTTGCATAGCAAAAAGCGATTCTCTTGTTTTGATTCAGGATCCAACTTAATAATTGTTCAGAACATTCAATTAAAATGAGAGTTCAGTTCTCATATATATAAGGAATATTTATGTTAGTAGCCCCTAGTGTTTTATCGGCTGATTTTGGTAACTTGCAAAGAGATGTAGAAGATATATGTTCTAGTGGCTGTGATCTAGTTCATGTGGATGTGATGGACGGTCATTTTGTACCAAACTTAACCATTGGACCTGTTGTAGTATCTGCCATTGCAGCATGTGCTACGAAACCACTTGATATACACCTGATGGTTCAAAACAACACTTTTTTTGTTGAACTATTTGCACCACTAAAACCGAAATATATATCTTTCCATATAGAAGAAGAAAAACATCCTCACAGACTCATCCAAAAAATCCGCTCACTAGGCATAAAACCAGCCATAGTTTTAAACCCTCAAACACCCCCAGAATCTCTAGAGTACATCTTAAAAGATTTAGATATGGTTCTGCTTATGAGTGTAAATCCTGGCTTTGGTGGTCAAAGTTTTATACAGAGTGTTATTCCAAAAGCTGCTAAGCTAAACGATATGAGAAAGAGACTAAATCCAGCTTGTCTTATAGAAGTTGATGGGGGAGTGAGCTATAAAAACATACAAAGTCTAAAAGAGGTAGGTGTAGATATTGTAGTCGCTGGAAGCTATATTTTTAACCATGCTTCAAAAAAAGATGCAATAGCTTCACTTAAAGTTTAGAAACATAATGAAAACTAAGATTTGCGGAATAACCACATTTACTGATGCTATGAATGCTATAGACGCTGGTGCTGATGCTCTGGGCTTTGTTTTTTATGAAGAGTCTCCTAGATATATCTCTCCTAGTGATGCACAAAAAATCATCTCAAAACTTCCTCCATTTGTAGAAAAAGTAGGTCTCTTTGTAAATGTGGATGCACAAGTTATAAACTCATATATGCAAGAGTCTGGATGTACTCTAGCCCAAATCCACTTTGAAGCAGACGAGGCACTCTATGAGCAACTTTTTGTTCCTCACATCAAAGTCATAAGAGCTAAGAGTGCAGAAGATATTTTAAACTATAGTGATGAATATAGACTTGTAGATGCATATTGTGAGGATTATGGCGGGGCTGGCAAAAGGTTAAATATAGAGTGGTTTGATGGAGTTGATTGCTCTAAAATCATCTTAGCTGGTGGGCTTGATGCATCCAATGTAGTGGCACTTAAAAAATATGGTTTTTATGGAGTTGATGTGAGTAGTGGAGTTGAAATTTCTCATGGCAATAAAGATGCAAAAAAAGTAAGAGAGTTTATAGATAATGCTCACTAATGATTTCGCGCTAGATGCAAAAAGTATCCAAAAACTCTCAAACAAAGGTTTAGCACAAGAGCATTTAAAGTCTCAAATAGATGATAATCAACTAGATCTTTGCTTAGAACTTTGGCACTCTCAAGGACTAGAGATCATAAAGCATCATGGTTCTTACTACTTCTCTACAAGATTTACTTCTATAACTGATGGAGAGTTTTGTATAGTAGATATTGAGACAAATGGCTCAAAGATAGAAAAGCACCAGATAATCGAAATAGCAGCTCTTAAAATCAAAGATGGCAAAGTCATAGATAGATTTGAGTCTCTTGTAAAGTGCCAAGAGATAAATATTCATATATCTGAAATAACTGGAATTAAGGTCGAAGATACAAAAGATGCACCACCCTTAAAAGATGTACTTTATAAGTTTAAAACTTTTTTAGCGAACTCTATCTTTGTTGCACATGATGTAAAGTTTGATTATAGTTTTATCTCTCTTAGTATGCAAAAAATTGGACTAGAGCCTCTACTAAATCGTTCTCTATGTTCGCTAGCCATTGCTCAAAGAACTATAGTCTCCTACAGATATGCTCTGTCTTACTTAAATGATACACTCAACCTAAACCCAGATGCAACCCATCATAGGGCAATGAGTGATGTTATAACTACCTATGAGCTATTTAAACTCTCACTTGACGGTATCAAAAAGACAAATAAAGACATTAAAAGTGTTGAGAATCTTATAAAGTTTAGTAAAGATGCTAAAAGATTAAAAAGACCAAAATTTGATCCTCTTTTGTTAGAGGGTCAAAAAGAAGAAGAAGAAGAAGAGAAAGACGTTAAAAAAGAAGATTCAGCTTACTCTGCGTAAGCGCCGATACCTGTTAGTTTTTCATATCTAGCTTGAAGCCTATCCTCTTTACTCATATCTCTAAGTGTTTTAACGCTAGATAAGAAATAATCAGCGATAGCCGCAGCTGCAGCCTCTTTATCTCTATGAGCACCAATAAGTGGCTCATCTATGATGTCATCTATAAGTCCAAGTTTTTTTAGGTCTCCACTTGTGATTTTCATAGCGTTTGTAGCAGCTTCTGCTTTTTTAGGGTCATTCCAAAGTATTGCAGAGCAGCCCTCAGGCGAGATAACACTAAAAACAGAGTAACGCATCATAGCAAATCTATCAGCAACACCGATAGCCAAAGCTCCACCACTTCCACCTTCACCGATAACTATAGAGACACTCTCGGTATCAAGTTCTGAAAGCTCTAAAAGATTTCTTGCAATCGCTTCGCTTTGGTTTCTCTCTTCTGCACCCAAACCTGGATATGCGCCCGGAGTATCTACTAACATCAAAAGAGGAAGATTAAACTTCTCCGCTAACTTTGCAGCACGAAGAGCTTTTCTGTAACCCTCAGGATGGGGCATACCAAAGTTTCTTCTTATCTTATTTTTAGTTCCACGACCCTTTTGCTCTCCAATAACCACAGCCCTCTCATCACCGATATAGCCGATATAGCACAAGATTGCAGCATCATCGCGAAAGTGTCTATCTCCATGGATCTCATATTTATCGCGCATAATCATGTTGATATAGTCAAGCGCATAAGGTCTATCTATATGACGAGCAAGCTGGAGTTGTTGAAAAGGAGTTAGATTACTAAAAGTTTTATTAACTTCCTTATCAAGATTTGCTTGAAGTTTCTCTACTTCGATCTCATCATGACGAACACGAGCAGAGATTATATCTTCTTGAATAAATTTGATCTTATATTCAAAATCTAAATATGTTGCCATTTGAGTCCTTTTTTAGAGTTTTTTAAAGATTAAAACACCATTAGTTCCACCAAAACCAAAAGAGTTACTCATAACTACATTTAGATCTGCTTTTCTTGAAGTGTTAGGAACATAGTCAAGATCACAAGCTTCATCTGGAGTTGTATAGTTAATAGTTGGAGGGATGATGCCATCTCTCATTGCCATCAAACAAGCAACAGCTTCTATTCCACCAGCTGCACCTAAACAGTGGCCTATTTGACCTTTTATAGAGCTCATTGGAGGAAAATTTTTGCCCAAAAGTTCTTTTACTGCGGCAGTTTCGTTTTTATCATTGATAGGTGTGCTTGTTCCGTGTGCATTTATATAGTCGATTTTAGGCTCACCTGCCATTTTATAAGCTGCCATCATAGCACGAGCTGGACCATCAAGGCTAGGTGTTGTTATGTGATTAGCATCGCCACTCTCACCAAAGCCTATAATTTCACCGTAAATATTTGCACCTCTTGCAACTGCATCCTCATAACTTTCTAAAACTAAAGCTGCAGCACCTTCGCCCATAACAAAGCCATCACGAGCAGAATCAAAAGGACGAGAAGCCTCTTTTGGATTTTCATTGTTAGTTGAGAGTGCTTTCATAGCCGCAAACCCACCAACTCCAGCACCAGTAACTGCACACTCGGCTGATACTACTAACATCTTATCTGCACCATTGCACATAATAGTTTTAACCGCTTCGCTTATAGCGTGAGTTCCAGCTGCACAAGCAGTTACACTCGATAAGTTAGGACCCTTTGTTCCATGCTTTATTGAGACAAAACCGCCAAGCATATTAACTAATGCTGATGGAATAAAAAATGGAGATATCCTTCTAGGACCTTTAGTTGCAAGAATAATAGAGTTTTTCTCAATAGCAGGAAGACCTCCGATGCCAGAGCCTGCACTGATACCAAATCTATCCATATCTGTGTCTTGTGGAAGATTTGCATCTTCCATAGCTTCTGCTGCAGCTTTTAGTCCAAGATGAATAAATCTATCTGCTTTTTTAACTTCTTTAGGTGCCATAACTGTTGATGCATCAAAGTTTTTTACTTCTCCTGCGATTCTAACAGAGTACTCAGATGCATCAAAAAGAGTAATCTCATCTATGCCACATTTGCCATCACACATAGCCTTAAACGAACTCTCTTTATCATTACCAACTGCATTTATCATACCTATACCAGTTACTACAACTCTTCTCATAAAAAAACTCTCCATCACAAAATTTATAAAATACTCTAAAAAACTCAGTTGCAAAGTTGCAAACTGAGTTCTAAAAATATTTTAGTATGATTATTTATTTTCTATATAATCAACAACATCTTTAACAGTTTGAATCTTCTCTGCTTCATCATCAGGAATCTCGATATCAAATTTCTCTTCAAGAGCCATTACTAGTTCAACTACATCAAGGCTATCAGCACCTAAATCTTCAACGAACTTTGCGTCCTCTTTTACTTCATCTGCATTAACGCTGAGTTGCTCAACTACTACTTCTTTAATATCGTCTAAAAGTGCCATTATAGCTCCTATTTTTTTTATTATAAAATCGCGAAATTGTAACATATTTAACTTAAATAAACTATTACGCCATGTTCATGCCACCATTAACTTTTAGTGTTTCACCTGTTATATAACTAGAGTGATCCGAGAGTAAAAAGGCTGTTGCTTCTGCTACTTCTTTTGCGTCTCCAAAGCGTCTCATCGGTATCTTAGATGTAAAACTCTCCTTTACTTCATCACTTAGGGTATCTGTCATCTGGGTTGCAATAAAACCTGGAGTTATGGTGTTGTAACGGATGCCACTTGTTGCTGCTTCTATTGCAAAACTCTTGCTCATCGCAATAACTCCACCTTTTGAGGCTGCATAATTTGTTTGTCCAGCATTTCCCGTCTCTCCTACGATGGATGCGATGTTTACAACTGAGCCAAACTTTTTCTTTCTCATAACTTTCATAGCTTCACGACATCCTATAAAACAAGACGCTAAGTTAGCATTTATAACGCTCATAAACTCCTCTGTTTTCATACGAAGTGCAAGTTTATCATTTGTAATGCCAGCATTATTTACAAGATATGAAAGTTCCCCATCACAATCTACTATAGTCTTAATGGCATCTACAAATGCAACCTCATCACTAACATCAAAGCCAATAACAGCAGCCCTGCCACCACTTTCTTCTATGTTATCCTTTATGGCATCAGCTTCTTTTGCACCACTTCTATAATTAATCCAAACTTTTAAACCATAACCAGCCAAAGTCTTTGCAATCTCAGCACCAATCCCACGACTAGAACCTGTAACTAAAACATTTTTTCCGCTAAATTTCACTACTTTTCCTTTAATTTATTTTATAATTTCACACTCTTAGAACTTGTAAACAAGAGCAGTTTGTCACACCTTCTGGAAGTGAGGTTTCAACCTCGCCCAATGTTTAAACCAAACTACTATCCATCTCTTTTGGTATCTCTATATCCATGAGTTTTAAAACTGTTGGAGCTATGTTGTTTAGTCCTCCATCTTCTACTTTTGTGACTCCCTGGGCGACTACAAAACACCAGACTTTTCCAACTGTATGGTTTGTTAGGATACTTCCATCATCATTTTTCATCTCTTCACAATTTCCATGATCAGATGTAATAACTACAGAGTAGCCTTGCTCTTTTGCACATTTTAGTATGCGTCCTAACTCTGCATCTACAGCCTCAACTGCCAAAATTGCGGCTTTCTCATTCCCAGTATGTCCTACCATATCACCATTTGCAAAGTTTACAACTACAAAGTCATACTCCTCACCCATAGCACTAAGAACAACATCCCCAACCTCTTTTGCACTCATCTCTGGTTTCATATCGTAAGTTTTTACATCAGGTGAGGGGATAAGAACTCTTGTCTCATTCTCATAAGGCTCATCGATACCGCCATTTAGAAAAAATGTAACATGAGCATACTTTTCTGTCTCAGCTGTGTGGAGTTGTCTTAATCCCTTTGACGCTATTACCTCAGCTAGAGTATTTTTTGGAGGCTCTTTTAAAAACAAAACTGGATAAGAAAAAGATTTATCATACTCTGTCATAGTCGCTAAATTAACTCTTTTTTTAGTGCCTTTAAAGCTATCAAATTTACTACTTCCAAGAGCAGTTACTAGCTCTCTCATCCTATCACTTCTAAAGTTTATAGTTAAGATGCTATCTCCATCTGTAACACCGTTATAATCTTCAAATGCGACAGGCTCTATAAACTCATCCGTCTCGCCTTTAGCATAAGATGTGTCTATATAAGAACTTGCACTTAAGTTTGTTTTTGGCTTTGCGTCTACCATAGCTTCATAGGCTTTTTGGACTCTATCCCAGCGGTTATCTCTATCCATTGCAAAAAAGCGCCCAGAAATAGTTGCTATCTTTACACTTTTATCTATTTGGGACTCTAAAGATTCAAGGAACCTTTTTGCAGAAGTTGGAGAGACATCTCTACCATCTGTTATAAGATGCAAAAAAACTTCTTTATTGTTTTTTGCTGCAATATTTGCAAGCCCTATAAAATGGTCTATGTGAGAGTGAACTCCGCCATCACTCATAAGCCCAATGAGATGTAGTCTTGATGATTTGTTAAAAAGTGATTGTAAAACTTCATTTGATTCTAGTGTTTTCTCGCTTAATGCTAAAGAGATTTTAACAAGATCTTGATACAAAACTCTGCCACTTCCTATGCTCATATGACCAACCTCAGAATTTCCCATCTGCCCTTTAGGAAGACCAACACTTAGTCCTGAGGTCTCTATAAAAGAGTGTGGCACTTCTTTAAAAAGTTTGTCATAAGTAGGTTTTTTAGCTTTGTAAAATGCGTTATGCTCGTTTTTTGTGCTATAACCTATGCCATCTGTTATGACTAAAACAGCTTTTTTTGACAAATCTACTCCCTTTTTGTAAAATTTTGTAATTATACTCTTTTTTCAAAAATGACCAAATGTAATAAAATATTTTCACTTTATCATACTTTTACAATAAAACATCTATAATGTCACTTCTAAACAACTAAGGAACTAACCACTTTGCTATATGCTCTTCATGAATTACTAAATATAAATATACTCGGCTACATTACTATTAGGGCAGGAATTTCATTCTTCTTAGCTCTTTTTTTCACTCTATTTTTAATGCCAAAGTTTATAAGATGGGCACAAAAAAACTCAAGCGTTCAACCCATCTACGATCTTGCTCCACAAGGACATAGACAAAAAGAAAAAACTCCAACTATGGGCGGTATAGTCTTTGTAAGTGCTACTATACTAGCATCTCTTCTTACTATAAAGTTTTCCAATATGTTCGCCATCGGAGCCATTCTCACGCTTGTTCTTTTTGTTCTTATAGGCTTTAAAGATGACATAGCAAAAATAAAAAAGAGCCAAAATGGAGCGGGGTTAAAGGCAAGAACAAAACTACTCTTACAGATACTAGCGTCCATCGCTATAACAGTTTATTTATGTCTTAGTGCCGAGCTAAACACTGAACTCTACATACCGTTTTTGAAAAATCCAGTCTTGGATATGGGAATGTTCTCGATGATATTTTGGTCTATAGTCATCGTCTCAACTTCAAACGCAGTAAATTTAACTGATGGGCTTGATGGCTTAGCTACAGTTCCATCCCTTGCAGCACTTGCATCTTTTAGTATCATCATCTACTTCACAGGCAACGCAGTTATAAGCTCTTATCTTTTAATGCCAAACTTTGATGTGGGTGAAGTAGCCATTGTAGCTAGTGCTTTGATGGGAGCTTTGACTGGGTTTTTGTGGTACAACTGCCATCCAGCCGAGGTTTTTATGGGAGATAGTGGCTCTTTAACTGTTGGTGCATTTTTGGGCTATCTTGCCATTATCTCTAAAAATGAGATACTTCTTCTTCTTATAGGCTCTATTTTTGTTATAGAGACAGTTTCAGTAATTTTGCAAGTTGGAAGTTATAAACTCAGAAACAAACGAGTCTTTTTAATGGCTCCGATTCATCATCATTTTGAGATGAAAAAGTGGGCTGAGAACAAGATTATAGTTAGGTTTTGGATTATCGCAATTTTATCAAATCTTGTCGCTCTTATCACACTGAAGATTCGCTAGATGCAAAAAGTCTCACTATTTGGCTACGGAAAAACCACAAAAGCTTTAGCAAAAGTTGTAAAAAATGCTACCTTTTATGATGACAAATGTCTAAAACCTTTTCGTGATGAAGATGGATTTATGATAAAACCATCAAATGAATTTAACCCAAAATACTCTTGCTTAGAGATTTCCTCACCTGGCATCTCTCCATCAAACACACTTATAAAAATATCTAAAAATCTTATAAGCGAATATGACTATTTTGCAGATGTAAGTCCCTTAAAAGTTTGGATAAGTGGAACAAACGGAAAGACTACAACAACTCAAATGATGCAACATCTCTTGGCGTCTAAGGGAAGTGTTTGTGGTGGAAATATTGGCACTCCCTTAGCTTTACTAGATAAAGATGCAAAGATATGGCTACTTGAGACTAGCTCTTTTACTCTGCACTACACAAATAAAGCAGCACCAAATATCTATGTTCTTCTTCCTTTAAGCCCTGACCATGTAAGCTGGCATGGAAGTATGAAAGATTATGTAAATGCGAAGCTAAAACCACTCTCTTTTATGAGAGAAGGCGAAGTTGCAATAATCCCAGAAGCTTATAAAGATACACCAACAGATGCACATCTTATCACTTACAAAGATGAAACTTCACTTGCTGAGTATTTTGATATAGATGCGAACAAAGTAAAGTTTAAAGGCGCTTTTTTAGCTGATGCACTCTTAGCTATGGCAGTTGATAAAATTTTGTTTGATGAGATAAACTATGAAAAAATCAACACATTTACACTTGAAGCACACCGTCAAGAAGAGTTAAGAGATGCAAAGCAAAGACTCTGGGTCAATGATACAAAAGCGACAAATATAGACGCAACTATAGTTGCACTAAAGAGATATAAAGATTCATATATTCATCTGATACTCGGCGGAGATGACAAAGGTGTAGAACTTGATGAGTTATTTGAGTATATGCAAAATCTATCTCTTAAGATCTACACAATAGGCTCAAACAAAGAAAAACTCTCAAATCTTGCACAAAAGTATCAGATAGAGTTTACAACCTGTAAAAATCTATCTAGTGCTATAACAAAAATAGATAAAAGATTAAAAAAAGATGAAACTGCCCTACTCTCTCCAGCAGCTTCTAGCCTCGATGAGTTTAGCTCTTACATGCAAAGAGGTAATGAGTTTAAAAATGCTGTGCGTAAGCTAAAATTCAGTACTTAAAAGATACAATTTCGCTCTTTAAAAGATGGCCTGTTAGCTCAGTCGGTAGAGCAAGTGACTGAAAATCACTGTGTCCTTGGTTCGATTCCGAGACAGGCCACCACCTCTTTTAAAAAACCTCAACTTTGTGGCCAATTAGCTCAGTCGGTAGAGCAAGTGACTGAAAATCACTGTGTCCTTGGTTCGATTCCGAGATTGGCCACCACCTAAAAACTTTTGTATAATCCCTCTTTTTCTTTACTAAAACCATATTTCTTATTAATATAAAATTAGATAAAGTAACCCTATTACTTGACTTAAGGATTTTGTGAGCATAAATGAAAAATAGACAAAAATCAATATTTTATACACTTTTTCTCGCAATTACATTTACGATAATTATTGCTGTTTTGATAGTAAGTAAAATATTTTACGACCAAACAAAAGAGCTAATTATTAAAGATATAAAAAGTGATGTCAAAACAAGTCTATCACTACTAAAAAACAGTATTTACCCTTTTATGGATTCATACTCTGTACATGAGTATGAAAATCTTATAGCAAATGAGCTAAATCGTAAATATACCCTAGCTATAGTTGTTGAAGATTACAATATGGCAAAGATATTGAACTCAAAATATTTAGTTGGTAAAATCAACAATAATCAAAAGATAGAAGATTACGACCAAAACAATGAGACTCATCAAGAAATGATAAATAACTCTTATCTCAATATCAAAGATGATATTTATAATCAAAATGGTTTAAAATTAGGCAATATAGCAATTTATGCTTCTTATGATTTAGTAGAAGAAAAACTAGAAAACATCATTACACTCAGTATAATAATTACATTATTAAGCACTATGATAGTCTTATTGGTACTCTATTTTGTCATACACAAAATAGTACAAAAGCCTCTTAATAGTATTATAAAAATAATTAATAATAAAACAGCTGATGGCATACCAATAGGTAAGATTCCTTCTTATGACTCTAAAGAATTAGCGATTCTATCATCAACCCTTAACAATATGATAAGTTCTATCAAAGATTCAAGATATAGATTAGATCAAAATATTGCATTTTTAAGAAGCTATGAATTGGCGCTTGACAAATCAAGTATAGTTACAAAGTCAGACCTTAATGGGAAGATTATTTATGCAAATGAGTATTTTTATAATATTTCAGGCTTTAAGCCAGAAGAAGTTATCGGTAAATCACATAATATTGTAAGGCATAAAGAGACCCCAAAAGAGCTATACATAGAGCTTTGGAAGACTATTGGCAATAAAAAAGTCTGGAAAGGAATTTTAAAAAACAGAGGTAAACTAAGTGACTATTGGGTAGATTCAACTATCTTACCAATCTTAGATGAGAATCAAGATATTGTTGAGTTTATAGCAGTTAGGCATGATATTACTAAAATGATAAATCAACAAAAACAACTTGATAAAATAGCAAATACTGACACACTAACTAACTTGGGAAACAGATATAAGCTGATCCGTGACATCAGCCGCAGTTCAAATCCAGCACTTGCCATCATAAACATAGATAATTTTTCAGAGCTCAATGACTTTTATGGATATGAGGTTGGAGACTATATCATCAAACAAGTAGGTCAACATATATCAGGAGTAACTAGACATAAAAATACTTATACATACCATATTCAAGGCGATGAGTATGTTTTATTTAACCATGATATAGATAAAGATGAGTTTGAAAAAAACATACATAAACTAGTAGATATTTTTGCTGATATATCTGTAGAAGTTGATGAAGAAGAATTAAACTTTAACTTTACCATTGGGGTCTCTTTTGAGAGTAAAGATAAGATTTTACCAAGCGCAGATATGGCTTTAAAAGTTGCAAAAAGAAACAACGAAAACATAGTGGTCTTTAGTGAAGCTATATCTTTAAACAAAGAGTATGAGAACAATATTTACTGGACAAAAAAGATAAGAGGAGCCATCTTTGAAGATAGTTTTATACCAGTCTACCAACCTATTATCAATAACAAAACAAACAAAATAGAAAAATACGAATCCTTAGTTAGAATGAAAGATAAAGATAGACTAATATCTCCTTTTTTCTTTTTAGAAATCTCAAAAAAGACAAAATACTACTCAACGATCACTAAGATAATGATAGAAAAATCTTTTGAGCGCTTTAAAGATAGCAGCATTGAATTTTCTATAAATATAACCATTGAAGATATTTTAAACAATGAGATAAAAGAGTACATATACAATATGCTCATTAAGTACAGCATTGCATCAAGAGTTGTTTTTGAGATAGTAGAGACTGAATCCATAGAAAATTTTAAAGCGGTTTTAGGTTTTATAAATAAAATAAAAGAGCTTGGTTCGAAGATAGCTATAGATGATTTTGGTACAGGTTATAGCAACTTTGACTACTTGATGAAGCTAAATGCTGACTATATAAAGATTGATGGATCTCTCATAAAAGAGATAGACACAAACAAACAAGCACAGGCAGTTGTATCAACAATAGTAGACTTTGCTAAAAGAATGGATATAAAAACCATTGCTGAATTTGTGGAAAATAAAAATATTCAAAATAAAGTTATAGAGTTAGGCATCGACTACTCTCAAGGTTATTTTTTTAGTGAGCCAAAAGTGGATATTTAAAAAATTGAGGATGGCATGAATCTTATAAAAACAACTCTATTAGTAACTTTTTTTGTTACTTTTTTAGGTGCAGTTGAAGTCAACTCTAGTGTTTCTAAAAAAAAGATAGCTTACATTGTCTCAGATATAAGGATACCTTTTTGGGAAATAATGAGTCGTGGTATAAAAAATAGTGCTGCTAAATTAGGCTATAAAGTAAGCATCTATAGTTCTAATAATATTAAAAAGTTTGAGATACAAAACACTATAAAAGCAATAAAAAACAGAGTAGATGCGATAGTTCTCTCACCTATAAACTCTTCATCTGCTGTTACTATTTTAAAGTTTGCTAAATCTGCAAATATTCCAGTCGTCATATGTGATATAGGGGCTGATGAAGGAGACTACGTCTCGTTTATCTCTTCGGACAATCAAGATGGAGCATATAAGATAGGTCAAGTTTTAACTAAAAAAATGAGAGAGCTTGGATGGGATAAGAATGGCTCTGTTGGTATAATTTCCATCCCTCAAAAAAGAGCAAATGGCAAAGCTAGAACAGCTGGCTTTATGAGGGCTATGAGCCAGTCAGGCATCAAGGTTGACGGTTTAAAACAGCAAGTAGACTTCTCATATAAAGAGACATATGATTTTTCAAAAGAGCTGATTGAAAAAAATGAAAATCTACGAGCTATTTGGCTTCAAGGGTCAGATAGATACAAAGCTGCGCTAGATGCTATAAAAGATGCAGGCAAGGAGAATAAGGTTTTGTTAATAGTCTTTGATGCGGAACCAGAATTTTTAGAGTTGATTCCTAAAGGCATTATCATTGGAGCTGCGATGCAACAACCATATGTCTTTGGAGAAAATGCAGTTTTAGTTTTAGACAACTTTTTTAACAAAAAAAATGTTAAAAAACATATCCAACTCTCAATACTTCCAATCTCTACAGATAACATAGAAAAAAATACCCCACTTATAAAAAGAAATGTTTTGGGGATTTTGGAGTGAGTTCACAATCATAATATGCGAAGCTAAAGCATCGCTTCCTTATCTATGGTGAAGTCTCCCAGACATATCTTTTAAAAAAGCAACACTTTAAAAACAGAATTTTAGATATAATGTTACTCATGGGGCTGACCTGGTTTCGACGGGATCAAGTGGCTTTTAACTGCATGTCGGACTGAGCACCTCCGCTATACGGCTCAAACTTGCTTAAACGCAAACAATACAAATTATCGCCCAGCTTTAGCAGTAGCTTAAGTTTTACCCCCTCGCAAGAGGACGGGCTGCTTCACCTATGGACTCTAGATAAATAGGACTCGAAGTATAACCCTTATGTAGATATATTTTGCGTCTGCCTCGTGCGCAAAATGAACCCCAGAGGATCGTCTTGTGTAGCTTTGCAAGCTGTGCGAAGCAAGATTAAACTTAAACAACTTTACTAAACATGTAGACGTTAGGAGTAGCGTGGTTTCGGACTGGAGTTCGATTCTCCACAGCTCCACCAATTAACAATTCAAATCTTCTTTAAAACATCTAAACTATTAGTCTTTCAACTCCAATTTTAATATCGAACTTGTCTTAACTAGACCTCAAAATATAATAGCTTCTGGTACAATACACAACAAAAAAATAACCGAGGATAAATAATGATTAAAATTTTTATGAGTATTAGCTTAATCTTTAGCATAAACTTACTTGCTAATGAAGACCATGCCCACCATGACCACTCTCATCATGGGCATTCCCATCAAGGCACAGCAGAAGATACACAAAAAAAGATACAAGCTTACATTGAAGCGTGCGATGAGGGGGACATAAAGAGTTGTAACAATCTGGCAATTTTATATGATCTTGGTGAAGTTGTAGCACAAGATAAAAACAAAGCACTCAAGCTTTATACTAAGGCTTGTAATGGTGGAAATAAGTATAGTTGTAGTACTTTAGGAGAACTATATTTTAACGGTGATGGAGTAAAACAAGACAAAACTAAAGGGATTGAATTTTATACTAAAGCCTGTAACAGTGAACATTACAGCAGCTGCAATACTCTAGCAATTATATATATAAAAGGTGATGGAGTAAAACAAGATATAAACAAGGCAAAAAGCCTATTTTCTAAAGCTTGTGATGGTGGAAATGAGAGCGCTTGTAAAAACTATGAAAGAGTAAAGTAGTAACTACTTAACACTACATCCGATAAAGAGTTATTTTAGTGCCACAAGTGCGACACTAAAATTTCAAACGCTCTCCTTAAAAAAGTTAGAAAATTTTACTTTTTTGAGTTTAGTCTTGAAAAATACTCTTGCGGATATTTACAAACAGGGCAAGCTTTTGGAGCTTTTTTTCCATAGTGAACATGTCCACAAACTTCACATATCCAAGCTTCTTCTGCATCTTCGCTCACAAACTCTGCACCACTCTCAAGTCTCTCTAAGAGCATCTTATACATATTTTCATGTTCAACTTCTACTTGACCTATATTGTTAAATAGTGTTGTAGCTTCTCTATGACCTTCTTCTTTTGCGATAGCTGCAAAATCAGGATACATTGTTGTGTTTTCATAGTTTTCACCATCTATTGCACATTGAAGATTTACTTTTGTATCGCCAAAGTCATTTTTACTATCACTTACCATTCTATTATGAAGTGCTAGCTCCATTTTTGCGTGGTGCTTTTCATTGTTTGCAGCTCTTTGAAAGTGTTCAGCTATATCTCTAAACCCCTCTTTTTGAGCAACTTCCGCAAAATATTCATACTTGTTTCTTGCTTGTGATTCGCCTGCAAATGCTTTTAGTAAGTTTACTAGAGTTAAGTCTTTAGTTATCATCTCCATAGCCTCTCCACAGCAGTGAAGCTCTCCACCGCCAACACTTTGAACTTCTACTACATTACCACATTTGTTACACTTATATGTCTCATACTGTCTCATCATACTCTCCAAAAAATTAGTAAAAAGATAATTTTATCTCTTAGCAAAGATTATACGATTATTAAACTTAAATTATAATCTTTATCCTTTAAACAACTTTAGTGTATAATATTGTTATGAATAATTTTACAGATGAACTAAGAAGGCACAACTTAAAAGCAACTCCTCAAAGATTGGCTATAAGTAGCGCACTTCACAATTATGGGCATGTTAATATAGACAACCTCTATGAAATGATGCTGAGTAAATTTGCATCAATCTCTTTGGCTACTATATATAAAAATATCAACATAATGCTTGATAACTCCTACATACAAGAGATTAAAATACCTCAAAACAAAACAGTCTATGAACTAACTAAAAGCTCTCACTCGCATCTAGTTTGTACAGAGTGTAAAATGGTAGAGGATATAGAATTAGATATTGATTCTATTGTCAGTAAACTAAACTTGGATGGCAGATTTCAGATATCAAAAACAGATTTGGTCGTCTCTGGTGTTTGCAAAAGTTGTAGTTAGAAATTTTTTAATTTTTTATATATTTTAACAACTCCTCAGAACTCTTACTATATAATCGCGTTAATCAATTTTTCCAAGAAGGAATCGTATGCGCGGTTATAAAATTTTTGCTGGTTCTGCAAGTATAGAATTTGCAAAAGAGATTTGTCAAACTTTAAATGTCCCACTAGCAAAAGCTGAAACAAAAAGATTTAGTGATGGTGAAATATCAGTTCAAATAGCTGAGAGTGTTCGTGGTCGTGATGTGTTTATTGTACAAAGTACAGGTGCACCATCAAATGATAACCTTATGGAACTACTTATCATGATAGATGCTCTTCGTCGCTCATCAGCTTCAAGCATCACAGCAGTAGTTCCTTACTATGGTTATGCAAGACAAGATAGAAAAGCTGCACCTCGTGTACCCATCACTGCAAGACTTGTTGCAGACTTGTACGAAAATGTTGGAATAGATAGAGTTGTTACTATAGACCTCCACGCTGGTCAGATACAAGGTTTTTTTAGTATCCCAGTTGACAACCTTTATGGCTCTATCACATTTGAGACCTACATCAAAAGTAAAAATCTCAAAAACCCAATCATAGCGTCTCCAGATATCGGTGGCGTTGCTCGCGCTAGATACTTTGCAAAAAGAATGGATCTTGAGATGGTCATAGTAGATAAGCGTAGAGAAGCTGCGAATGAGAGTGAAGTTATGAACATCATAGGTAATGTTGAAGGTCATGATGTTATCATGATTGATGATATGGTTGACACTGCTGGAACTATGGTAAAAGCTGCAACTGCACTTAAAAACAAAGGTGCAACCTCTGTTATGGCTTGTGCCACTCATGCAGTTTTAAGCGGTAAAGCTTATGAAAACTTAAACCATGGCGAACTCGATGAGCTAATAGTTACAAACACTTTAGTCTCACAGCCTCATAAAAAGATAAAAGTGCTAACAGTAGCACCTCTTTTTGCTGAAGTGATTCGCCGTGTTTATCATAATGAGAGCGTAAACTCACTATTTGCATAAAAGCAAAAATTTTTACTAGGAACGATTACATTGAAAAACATTAGAAACTTCTCTATTATCGCTCATATAGACCACGGTAAAAGTACCTTGGCAGATCGCATCATTCAAGAGTGTGGAAGTGTTAGCCAAAGAGAGCTAAAGACACAGATGATGGACACAATGGATATAGAACAAGAGCGTGGTATCACCATCAAGGCTCAAAGCGTTAGACTTGACTATGTAAAAGATGGCGAGCACTATATCTTAAACCTTATCGACACTCCGGGTCATGTTGATTTTTCATATGAAGTTAGCAAATCTTTAGCATCTAGTGATGGTGCCCTGCTTATTGTAGATGCTTCACAAGGTGTTGAGGCTCAAACTATTGCAAATGTTTACTTAGCACTTGAGAGCAATCTTGAGCTTATTCCAGTTATAAACAAGATAGACCTCCCAGCAGCTGACCCCATTAAAGTAGCAGAAGAAATAGAGACAAGTATAGGTATAGATGCAACGGATGCTTGTTTAGTCTCAGCTAAGAGTGGGGTTGGGATTCGTGAACTCATAGATGCTATTGTTGACCGTATCCCATCGCCAACGGGAGATCCGAGTGCTGCCACAAAAGCCATTATTTACGACTCTTGGTTTGACCAATATTTAGGTGCTTTAGCACTTGTTCGTGTCTTTGATGGAGAGATTAAAAAGGGTCAAGTTATAAAACTTATGAGTAATGGCGAGGAGCATCAAGTCCTTGACTTAATGTATCCACATCCGCTAAAAAAAGCAAAAACATTAGCTATAAAGAGTGGAGAGATTGGTATCGTTGTTCTTGGACTAAAAGAAGTTAGCGTTGTCAATGTTGGAGACACTATAACTGATGCTAAAAGCCCTGCTAGCGAGCCTGTTGGAACTTATGAGCCAGCAAAACCGTTTGTCTTTGCCGGACTTTACCCTATAGAGACAGATAAGTTTGAAGATTTGCGAGATGCCCTACAAAAACTAAAACTAAATGATAGCTCACTCTCCTATGAGTCTGAGACTTCTATAGCTTTAGGCTTTGGTTTTCGTGTTGGTTTTTTGGGAATGCTTCACATGGAAGTTGTAAAAGAGCGACTTGAGCGTGAGTTTGACTTAGACCTCATTGCAACTGCTCCATCAGTTATCTACCATGTTTACCTAAATAGTGGAGACTTAGTAGAGGTGCAAAACCCATCAGAACTTCCAGAGCTAAACCATATAGACCGCATAGAAGAGCCTTATGTAAAAGCCACAGTTATCACACCTAGTGAGTATCTTGGAAATATCATGACTCTTCTTATTTCAAAAAGAGGTATACAAGAGAAGATGACCTATCTAAATGAAGATAGAGTTATGCTTGAGTACTCACTTCCTATGAATGAGATAGTAGTGGACTTTTATGACAAGCTAAAGTCCATCTCTAAAGGTTATGCTTCCTTTGACTATGAACCTACTGAGTTTAAAGAGGGTGATCTTGTAAAACTAGATGTAAAAGTAGCTGGCGAAGTTGTAGATGCACTTAGTATCATAGTACCTCGCACTTCTGCTCTTTCTCGTGGAAGAGTACTTGTTAAAAACATGAAAGAGCTTATCCCTCGCCAACTCTTTGAAGTTGCAGTTCAAGCCTCTCTTGGCAATCAAGTCATAGCAAGAGAGACTGTTAAGTCCATGGGTAAGAATGTTACCGCTAAGTGTTATGGTGGAGATATTACTAGAAAAAGAAAGCTTATAGAAAAACAAAAAGCTGGTAAAAAAAGAATGAAGTCCATAGGAAAAGTACAACTTCCACAAGAAGCATTTATGTCAGTTTTAAAGATGGACTAAAGTTGGCACTCCATAGAGTGCCAGAGATTTTGGAGTAGGATTTGAAGTGTTTACTTTGTGAGAGCATATCTTTTTCACACATCTGCGACTCTTGCCAAAAAACTTTTTTAACTCCAAGTATCTACAAACGAAAAATCCTTAACAACATTGAAGTTATCTCTTTTTACAAATACAGAGATATCAAAAACCTTCTTCACACAAAACACACAGATCTCGGTTACTATATATACTCCATCATGGCAAAAAACTCTTTTAGAGAGTTTGCGTCTTCATTTGAGTGGCAAGAAAAAATAAGCGCCATTCCTATAGATGACAAAAATAGCAGTGGTTACTCTCACACAGCCATACTAAGCAGGCAACTTAACTCAAAAATCATCTTAGCAGAGTTCGCAAAATTAAGAGCAAAAAATGACATCTCTTACTCAGGAAAAAATAAAGAGTTTAGGATGATGAATCCAAGAGATTTTATCTTTAGTCCAACTAAGAACAAAGAGATCATACTCGTTGATGACATCATTACAACTGGTTCTACTCTATCTCAAGCCATCACAACAATAAATAGGCATAACCACACTCCTCTTTTTTGCTTAACTCTCGCAGATGCAAGTGTTAAGTAGCTCAGCACAATATAAAGACTTTTGAGCTAAACTTTAGCAAAATAACATGAGGGTAACAGATGAGACTACTGCTTTTAGTATCTTTTATATCTACCTTTCTTTTTGCAAAAGAGGTGCTACTAGATGATCTGCTGAGCGAATATGAAAAATCACAATCACTCTATCATCAAACAAAACAAGAGAGTGCTGGAAACCTCATACTTTTTTCTCGTTCAGACCTAGATAGGATGCAAGCTTATACTCTAAATGATGTCTTAAAAACTATAAGAATGTTTAACCTAGAAGCTACAAGAACAGGAATGACAAATCTCTCTAAAAGCGGGAGTGATCAAACTGCTTTTAACTCTGTAAAACTCTTTATAAATTCACATGAGTTAAACTCTGCTACTCTAGGCGATGCTCTAACTCAGTATGGGAAGATGAGTCTCTACTTTATAGACCACATTGAGGTTTATCAGATGGGTAACTCTGTTGTTTTTGGAAATGAACCCGGAAGTATGGTTATAAAACTATACACAAAAGAACCATCTCGTGAAAATGCCACTTCACTACAAACTTCTATAGATACAAGAGGCAGTCTAACTCTGCGAGCCATCGATGCAAGAGAGTTTGATGAGTACTCATATTTAGCCAATTTTGATGTTAGCAAAAATAACTACAAAACTTATGATGCACATGGATATAATTTATCACGCGATGGGCAAAGAGGTCAAGTCTATGCAAAGTTTTCAAAAAAAGAGAGTTTTGATATAGAGTTTGGAGCAACAAAAGAGAAGTATGATTCTTTTTCTGGTTTAGGTAATGCTCCTCTTGATGGACATACTGATGCTACAAATGTTTATCTTCAAGCTACCAAGCATTTTGATAAAAATCTAAACTTTATACTTAGTCTCTCACATGAAAGACTAGAAGTCTTAAACAAAGATGCTGTAGCTATTTTAACAGCAGACACTCCACAACCAAAACAAGTTGATGTAGATATAGGAAGTCATATTATAAATGCTATTTTAGAAAAAAGATTTGTTCGTAGAAACAATGACTTATTTGTTTGTGCTCAAATAAAACACCAAAAATTTGACATAAATGAGTATAAAAGAGATGGTGCTAGTGTGAGTAAAAACTGGGGACCAACAAAGAGAAATATTTTTATGGCTTATGCAGAAAACCTATACAACATAAATGAAGATAATCTTATAACAATTAGTGCAAAACTTGATAGATACGAAAATGTAGATACCACGTCATCAACTGAGCATATACTTAGACTAGGATATGTCGCCCTTTTTGATGATAGCTGGACTCTCAAACTCTTTGCTATGAAGAGCTATGTGTATCCAACTTTTAGACAGACCACCTTTTCGCCATATTTCAATATTAATCCAGATTTAGAGAGTATCAACAACAGAATTTACTCAGCTGAGCTTACCTATAAAACTAAAAAAAATATTGTAACTATGAGTGCAGGAGAGGCTCAAGCAAAAAATATGATAGTCTTTAATCCTTTTCTTAAAAAATATGTTAACAAGGATAAAACTGCGACTTTTCAAAGAGCATATGTACGTTTTACACATAACTTTGATATCAATAACAAAATAACTCTAGAGTATTTTAAAATTTTTCAAAAAAAATATGTTAGCTCTGATCAAGGCGCTCTAGTGCAGCTTTTTAACAAAATAGGCAAGTTTGATATATATAATGAACTGGTATATAGATCAGATTATGAGTCTGCATTTGGCGAAAAAATGGCAGCTGGCTATAACTATACTCTAGGCGTAACTTATACACTAAACAAAAAATTAGACTTAAAACTAAAGGGAGAAAATCTACTAAATAAGGCTCACGAAGTACGTATAAACGGAGTTGACGTTCCTGCTATGGAGAGACGAGGATTACTAACTATGGAGTACACTTTTTAATGAGAAGCTTGATCTTAGCACTTCTTTTAACACTATCCTCATTTGCAGCTGACTCTCCTCTTGACTTAGAAGTTAAAATCTTAGAAAAAATCATAAGTGAAATCTCCATAAACAAAGAAAAGATTATCTGGAGTGATAACAAAAAACTCTACATTACCATGGAAAAAAAAGGGCGTATTCACACTACGTTAGAGTGCAAAAAAGCAACAATAGTGATACTTCAAGATATAAAAAATCTTCCTAAACAGTGCTCTAATATTATCATTTTTGTTTTAGATTATGAGCTTTTATCCCAAGTACCAAAGAGCTTTGGTGCGTTTTTTTGGAAAAAGGGAAGACCAAACATAGTTATCCTAAAATCAAGACTAAAGGCTTTATCCATACAAGCTTCAAGTAATTTAGACCCTTATCTAGAAGAGAAAATATGGTAAAAGCAAAAGAAATTTTTCTGTTTTTAATGCTCTTTGTTCTAGGAGTCTTTTTTATCTACATATATCTATATATAAAAGAGACTCAAAAAGAGATATTTGCAAAGATGCAAAAAAGCAAAATAGAGAATGTATCTTATATCTTAAAAAATATAGAAGAGACGCTAATAACTAAGAATTCCATCACAAGCAAAGAGAGTCTTGTTTCTCATCTCTCAAACAAGGAAAATAGAGCTAAGTATGAAGAGATGATAGCTCTTTTTATCACACCTAGTATAAAATATATCTATCTGCTCTATAAAGACCCAGACGATAGATTTAGATTTTTATTAGATGCTTCAAAAGAGGATAAGGCAAACTTTTATCAAAAATTTGATGTTTTTAATAAAGAGTACGCACTTGTATATCAAAACTCAAAATCTCAAATCATACAACAACAAAAGGTGCAAAATCTATATCTAACTTATCTCTACCCAATAAAGAGTTCAAACGAGGTAATAGGTATTTTAAGCGTTGATATTACTGATAATATTCAGTCAGAAATTTTAGATCTACTTAGACCTTTAGAAACTTTTTTTGTAATCTTAATTATCTTTATATTTTTGTTACTACTCATGACCGTTATGCAAGTTTTTCACTACTTTATAACTAGGAAAAAAATCTTTACAGATCCTCTTACACAAATCTACAACCGTAACTATCTCCAGGAAATATCTCCTCGACTCAACCTAAACAACTACTCACTAGCTATGATAGATTTGGATCATTTTAAAGTTGTAAATGATGTTTATGGGCACAAGGCTGGAGATGAAGTACTCTCTAAATGTAGCTTAATCATAAAAAGTTCCATCAGAGATAACGACATATTCCTAAGATATGGCGGAGAGGAGTTTATGCTACTTCTTTACAACCGAGGCTCAAAAGACAACCTCAGTGAGATTTATGAGAGAATACGAAAAAATATAAGCTCTCATATCTTTACATATGAAAAAAACAAGATAGAGATGCAAGTCTCTATAGGAGTTCATGAGTATCCAGCTGCAGAAAAAGATCTAAATGAAGCCATAAAGGTAGCCGATAAAATGCTCTATATAGCAAAAAGAGAGGGGAGAAATAGAGTGATCTACCATAAAGACAACTCTAAAGAGACACAAGATTTAAGCTCAAAAGATATCTACTTTGTAAAACAAGCCATTGAGGAAGATAGAGTTTTATGCTACTATCAACCCATCTATGAGTGTAAAAGTGGTGAAATATTTAAGTATGAAGCACTTGTTAGAATCATAGATACTGATGGCAAAATCATCTCACCTGCACAATTTTTACCAGAGTTAAAACACACTAACATTCACTATAAACTTACTAAAAGAATCCTCTCTTTAGTCTTTGATAAATTTAAAAACTCTAGCCAAAGAGTTAGCATTAACATGAACTTTACAGACCTTATAAACAGAGATATTGAAGCTGTTCTTATAGAGACTTTTGCATCAAACCCATCTTTAGCGTCAAGAGTTACCATAGAGGTTTTAGAGAGTGATGAGATACAAAACACAGCTCTGTTTAAAGAGAAGGTAAAACTACTCCATAGCTACGGGGCATCTGTCTCTATTGATGATTTTGGAAGTGGTTACTCAAACTTTAAAAGCATTATAGATATAGAAGCCGATTTTTTAAAGATAGATGGTTCACTTGTAAAAAATATCGCAACAAATGAGAGAGACTTTAAGGTAGTAAAGAGCATCATAGCCTTTGCAAAAGAGTCAAATATGAAAGCTATAGCTGAGTTTGTCCACTCTAGCGAAGTTTATGATAAGTTATCTGAGCTTGGAGTTGAGTATATGCAAGGTTACTTTATAGCGAAACCTTGCGATAGACTACTAAAGAGCAGTGAGCTTTTTGAAAAATAAACTCTCTTTAGAAAAACCCTTTAAGTAGCTTCCCTACTTCTTTGTCTAAAGACTTTCCAACCTCTTTTTCTATAATCTTATTTACCTCTTTTTTGATGACTTTCTGGGCCTCTTTTTTTATCAACTCTTTAGCATCTACACTTACTTTTGGCGAAGAAATATTTCCCCATAAAGTCACTGATATAGGGTGTTTGTTTGCAACTATATCTATCTTAGAGTCTATACTATTTGCTTTTGTGTCTAACTTTGTATCTTTAGTTTTTATAGATGATGTATTTGATTTTAACTCTAGAGATGCTGTTATTTTATCAACATTGATATCAGCACTAACATCACCCTTAAATCTCTCAGCGTACATATCTATCCTAGCATACTGCTTTATAAGATCTAGCATCTCATTTTTTGTAAATTCTCCATCTTTTAACTGGCCTCTAAGCTTACCTTTTTTAAGAGCAAGATTATAGTCAAGCTTTGCATCTAGAGATGATTTAAACATCTCTGGATATATAAGCATATGAAGTGCATCTAGAGTTTGGATATTTTTTATGTCTGCTTTTAGGTCATCATTATGAAGTTTTGCCACAAGCTCTCCTCCTGCAACTTTTGAGTAAAGATTTAGAGTCATATCTTCACCTTGGGTAAAGTCTCCATTTGCACTCAAAGAGCCTCTTAAGTGTTGAGCAGTTGCAAAATATAGGCTATCAAGATTTGGTATATTAAGCTTATAGTCACTCTTAATTTTGCCACTTTTTATATTTACCACTGCATTTTTGATATTTAAGTTTGCCAAACTTGAATCTAAGTCAACTTTAGAAATTGCCCTATCTGCATCAAGTGAAGTTTTTGTATCTAGCTTAAATAAAGTTCTTGGCATCTTAGATTTAAACTCATATGTTTTAGTAATATAGTTTGAATCAAGAAGCCCATCACTTATGCTAGTAGTTATCTCCCCTTTTAACTTTGAAGCCCTTGCATTTGTTATATCTGCATCTAAAAAGAACTTTCCATCACTATAGTGCGGTTGCTTTAGCATAAAAAGAGCTTTTGCTATGTCTAGATGTTTTATCCTAGCTTTAACACTCTTTGTCTCAAAATCCTCTAGCGTGGCAAGAACAACTGTCTCAGAAGATGCAACATCACTAATGGCATCAACTATAAGTTTTTCTTTTACTCCTTTTGCAGTTCCATCTACTTTAAGTGAACCTCTAACATCTACACCGCTTAAAGGCTTTAAAAGCTCCAACTCTTTTATATCTAGCGCATACTTCACATTTAACTTCAAAGGGGTTGGAGTCAAAGAGCCTGATGACGTAACCTTAAAAAGATTTGAAGCTAACTCATAGCTATAAATAATATCAGCACCTTTTAGTTTTGCATTTAGTCCCATAGCAAAAGCAGTTTTTGGGGGTATACTTATGTTAAAATCATCTCTCATTACTTTTGTGTTTAAACTACCGTTTTTAGTTTTTAAAACTACATCTCCATCAAGGGCGTTTGGCACAATATTTTTAAAGTTTACATCAAGATTTATTTTAGCATCTGCATAGTTCTTTTGTGCTCCCATCTCTAAAAGCTCATCTAGCTTAGCTCCATTTATTTTAGCGATGATGGAAGTAGGATTTAGGTCTTTTAGCTCAATATGGTAAGTTGTAGTGCTAGAAGCCACATCACTTACTCCATCTATGTTCATAAAAGCCATATCTCCTTTTACTTTTCCGTTTGTAAAGAGTGAGTTGCGAAGTTCTACATTTGTTAGAGGTTTAAGAGATGCAAGGTTATTTAACTCCACTTTATAGTTAAGGTCAAAACTTTGTGAAAAGAGTGAGTAATTACCTTTTATTTTGATAATATTTTGCTCACTTATCTCCAAAATTACATCAATCTCACTCATACTTAGAGAAAATGTACTAAGCTTACTATCCATCTTCGTCTGCTCTTTTATTTTTAACTCTATTGTAGGTGCTATTATTGAGTTGCCAAAAGATGTAAATGCAATTATATAAGCTAAAAAAATTAAACTAAAAATTATTCCTAAAATCCATGCTATAATTTTCATATTATCCTCCAAAAGATAAATTTATTATTGTTATAATCATACTAGAAATAGCTTTAAAATAGTATTTCTAAGACTTGATACAATGAGACTCAAGTTCATTTATATAAAAAAACTAAACTAATACTTGACATTATTACACTCAATATGTATAATGATGCTATCTTTTTAAAAAAAGGAGTGATTTAACAACTATGCAAAACAAATCAGATGAAGAACTAGATACTGAGTCCACAGATGACAAAAGTACAGATACGCTAAATGATGAAGCTGAAGCAGAGGCTGAAGCTGTAGAAAATGAGTTTGACCTTCTTCAAGAAGAGTTGCTAGCTCTAAAAGATAAGTACGCAAGGGTTCACGCTGATTTTGATAACATTAAAAAAAGGCTTGAACGCGAAAAGTACACTGCACTAGACTATGCAAATGAGAAGTTTGCAAAAGATTTGATTCCAGTTATGGACTCACTTCAAGGTGCTATGAACTCTGCTAATGCTGATGCAAACAAAGCAGAACTTTTCGACAAACTAAAAGAGGGGATAGAGCTTACATATAAGCAACTTATAACTTCTTTAGAAAAACATGGTGTAACAATGGTGTCACACGATGAGCCATTCGATCCAAACATTCACAACGCTGTTCAAAGTGTAGAGAGTGAGAATGTAGAGAGCGGACAAATAGTCCAAACTTTTCAAACAGGTTATAGATATAAAGATAGACCACTGCGTGAAGCGATGGTTATAGTGGCGAGTTAATATTAGTACGATAATTGGAACAAGTCCCAATTATCTACGCTAGGCGCTTTGCCACTAAAGTACAAAAATGCTTACGGCATTTTTGTAAAGGTTAAAAGAGTATAAGAGCAACAAGGTTGCGAGGACTTCCCGCTGAGGGAAACTCAGCGCGCACGACGGAGTACCCTTGGGGTATTAGCGTAGCCAAAGGGACTTTGTTCCTTTGGCGTGACAAAATGAATAGGGAAAAGGTTCCCTTGAAATTTATGAAATAAATTATAAGGAAATAATATAATGAGTAAAGTAATAGGTATAGATTTAGGAACAACAAATTCATGTGTAGCAGTTTACGAGGGTGGCGAAGCAAAAATCATCCCAAATAAAGAGGGAAAAAACACAACTCCATCAATAGTTGCTTTTACAGATAAAGGCGAGGTTTTAGTAGGTGATCCTGCTAAACGTCAAGCTATCACAAACCCAGAGAAGACTATCTCTTCTATTAAGAGAATTATGGGTCTTATGATGAATGAAGAAAATGCTAAAGAGGCACACGATAAAGTAACATACAATATCGTTGATAAAGATGGCTCAGCATGCGTTGACGTAGCAGGTAAAATCTACACTCCTCAAGAGATTTCAGCTAAGATTTTAGCTAAACTAAAAGAAGATGCAGAGGCGTACATTGGATCTAGCGTAACTGACGCAGTTATTACAGTTCCAGCATACTTTAATGATGCTCAAAGAAAAGCAACAAAAGACGCTGGAACAATCGCTGGGCTAAATGTTCTTCGTATCATAAACGAGCCAACTGCATCTGCACTAGCTTATGGTCTTGAGAGTAAAGCAGAAGAGAATGTTTTAGTATATGACCTTGGTGGTGGAACATTTGACGTTACTGTTTTAGAGATTTCAGATGGTACTTTTGAGGTTCTCTCAACTGATGGTAATGCATTTTTAGGTGGAGATGACTTTGACAATAAGATCGTTGACTTTCTAAATAGTGAGTTTAAAAACTCTCATGGCATAGACCTTAAAAATGACAAAATGGCGTTGCAACGTCTAAAAGATGCTGCTGAGAATGCTAAAAAAGAGTTAAGTTCTTCAAGTGAAACTGAGATAAACCTGCCATTTATTACAATGACAGATGCAGGACCACAGCACTTAGTTATCAAACTAACTCGTGCTAAATTTGAGGGAATGATCTCAGAGCTTATTGAAGAAACGATAGAGCATATTAGAGTAGCTATGAAAGAAGCAGATTTAAGCAATGGAGACATTAAAGAGATTATCATGGTTGGTGGTTCTACTCGTGTTCCAGCAGCAGCAGAGGCAGTTAGCAAATACTTTGGCGGAAAAAAACTTAACAAAAGTGTTAATCCTGATGAAGTTGTAGCTGCGGGTGCTGCTATTCAAGGTGGAGTTTTAAGAGGAGATGTTAAAGACGTTCTTCTATTAGATGTTACTCCATTGAGCCTTGGTATCGAGACTTTAGGTGGAGTTGCTACTAAGATTATTGAAAAAGGTACAACTATACCTGTTAAAAAATCTCAAATATTCTCAACTGCTGAAGACAACCAGCCAGCAGTTAGTATCTCAGTTGTTCAAGGTGAGAGAGAGTTTGCAAAAGACAACAAGTCTTTAGGACTTTTTGAGTTAGGTGATATTCCAGCAGCACCACGTGGTGTACCTCAAATCGAAGTTACTTTTGATATAGATGCAAACGGAATATTAACAGTCTCTTCAACTGACAAAGGTACAGGAAAATCTCAATCTATTACGATTAGCGGAAGTTCAGGGTTAAGTGAAGAAGAGATTAACAAAATGGTTCAAGATGCAGAAGAGAACAAAGCAGCTGATAGCGAAAGAAAAGCTATGGTTGATTTGAGAAACCAAGCTGATGCACTAATCGCACAAACTGAGAAGTCTCTAACTGAGATGGGCGATAAGATAGAAGCTGATGAAAAAACAAAAATTGAAGCTGCTGTAGCAGATCTAAAAGAGACTCTAAAAAATGACTCTGCTACTAAAGATCAAATAGAAGAGAAAGTAAAAGCTCTTACAGAAGCTTCTCACAAAATGGCTGAGCAAATGTATAAACAAGAGCAAGGCGGCGAGCAAGCAGCAGATGCTGAAGCTCAAAAGAAAAAGAAAAAAGAAGATGACGACGTAATCGACGCTGAGATAGAGTAATCTATCTTAGTGTTTAAGAGCGTTTAGGTGTTAGATATCGCTCTGGTTTCTAACACAATCTCTTCCGTCCTTTTTTGCAAGATATAGAGCCTTATCGGCTCTGTTTATTGCGTCTTGCATCTCTTCTCCTTCTCTTACCTCGGAGACTCCAAAACTAGCTGTTATGCTTCCTACTTTATCAATCTTTATTTCTTTTATAGATTTTTGAAGCTTTTTTGCGATTAAAATTGCACCTTCTAAATCTGCTGTTGGAAGAAGCACAATAAACTCTTCGCCTCCCCATCTACAAACAATATCTACTTCTCTTAACATTTCAGTAAGCATCTTAGAGACCTCTATAAGAGCTTTGTCTCCGATGTTATGTCCATATATATCATTTACCTTTTTAAAGTGATCTATATCTAGGAGTATAACAGACATTTTGTTGTGTCTTTGAACCATAGATTCATATGAAGATAGATAGAGTTGAGTAAACTTATGTCGATTGTACAGACCTGTTAGCGCATCTGTAGATGCTAAGTTTTCATACTCTATATTTTTAGTTTGAAGCTTTTTATTTATCTCTCTTAACTCATCTTGATACTCTTTCATAAGTGAACTCCACTTTGAGTATGAAAGCGTTATAAGTTCTTTTTGCGAGATTATCCCAGAGAGATGTCCATCATCATCTACAACTATAACTCTCTTAAACTGTCTCTCTTTTAAAAAGCTAAGTGCTTCTCTGATGGAGAAGTTTTTGTTGATGGACTGAACTGGTGATGACATATGCTCTTTTATCTCAACATCTAAATCAATATCATTTTTAACAAGTCTCATAATATCTTTAGTTGTAAAGATGCCAATAGGTTTTAAATCTTCTACAACTACTACATTGTCATAAAGATTGCTAACCATATCTTCAAGCAAAGACATGATTTTAGCATCTTTATTAACCCACTTCATTCTTCTGCCAAGCTTTAAAAAGTCTTCAATACGATAATTATCCATCAGTGTATCAGGGTCAATATTTTCTGTTATATCAGTATGAGTTATAAGCCCATAAAGACTCATATCATTATTTACAACGCAGATATACTCTGTAGAGTTATTTAAGTAGTCTACTGCTTCTAAGATATTTTGGTCTTTTTTTATAGTTGGGACATTTACTAGCTGTATATCTTTAAGTGGTGTTTTTACATCGATATTATTCGTTTTAAGATTTAAGATATCTACTACTCCAACTACGAAATACCTATCTTTATCAACAACTATAATATTTCGATGTTCACCCTTTAACATCTTAGCCATAGCCTCTTCAAAAGTATGTTTTATGTCTATTGTTATAACTTCACGAGTTGCAATATCAGCGATATTTGGAAACTTCATATTGACCTTCCTTTTTATATAGGATCGAGTGCTTTTTGGATTTTCATGGCTTGGACATGCTCACCTACATCATGAACTCTAATCATGCTAGCACCATTTTTTATGGCTTCAAGATGCAAGGCTAGGGTTCCCCCTAGCCTATCTTGCGGAGTTGATGGCGAGATTTTATCTATCATTGATTTTCTAGAAGCTCCAACTAAAAGAGGTTTTCTTAGAGTTAAAAAATGCTCAAGGTGTTTGATAAGTGTTAAATTGTGCTCCACTGTTTTTCCAAAGCCTATACCAACGTCTAAGATAAAATCTTGCACACCAAAACTCTCTGCCTTTTCTATCCTCTGTTTAAAAAACTCAGTTATATCACTTAGTATATTGTCATATTTTGGATTTTCTTGCATAGTTTGGGGACTACCCTGCATATGCATAATAACGGCTTGTGCTTTAAAACTAGCCACAAGACGACAAACCTCATCATTTGCTAGACCTGTGATGTCATTTACTATCTTAAATCCGCTCTCTAGTGCTTTTTCTATAACTAAAGGCTCATAACTATCGATACTAAAATTAGCTCTATCATAGAGTTTTTGCTCTTTAATAGCTCTTAAAATTGGCCAAACTCTTTGCAGTTCTTCCTTTGCATTTATAGCTTTTGTATTTGGTGCAGAAGAGACTCCACCGATATCTATGATGTTGGCGCCCTCCTCTATCATTAGTTCTACTTTTTTTATAGCATCACTATCTACAAATCTACTTTGTGAGAAAAAACTATCATCATTGGCATTTATAATACCCATGATATCTACGCTTTTAGGTTTTTTTGCTTTTAAAATATCTTGTAGATGTTTTGCTAAGATTTTTAGTCCAAGAGGCTGAGCTAGCTCTTTTTTACTCAATATCTTTAGGTGTTTTGTAGTGGCTATAAGAATACAGTCCACCTTTGGAGTCTTTGCAACTACTGTACCTTTTGGAACTGCTAAATCAGCTCCTATGGATAGTGCATCTTGCTTTAAAATATTTGCAGCACCCACATGCAGGTCTCTTATATAGATAAGATGTGTCTGCATCTTAGATGAGAGAACACTACTTCCACCTGAATCAACACCAAGTTGTGCTAAATATTTCTTTGCATCTATACTACTTGATAATTTTTCAACTTGCATCTATAAATCCCATTAAAATAAGAGCTAAAACACTTTGAGGTCTTGAGTTTAACTCTAAGAGTCTATACGCTTTGTCAAAGTTCTCTAGCTGCGTTGTTGTGAGGATGAGCATATCAACTACTGTAGCTCTATAGTAGAGTGCCTCTACCATGAGCTTCGCATCAATCCTAGAGATTCTAGCATTTTCTTTTAAAAATGCAAAAATTGTAGCATAATCAAGTCTAGCGATATTTAATTCACATTTATTTAAAAGCTCTGCTTTTTCGCCTTTATTTATCGGAAGTCTTGAGCGAATTGTCGGAAGTAGATTTGATTTTGTAGCTGAGATGATAATGTAGACAATATTTTTAGGAGGCTCTTCTAAAACTTTTAATAGAGAGTTTTGAGAGACTGTATGAAACTCGGATGCAGCGAGTATAATGTACTTTGTGGATGACTCACTTATATAAGATTCAGCAACAACTGCTTTAGCATGTTCTAGTAAAAACTTCTCCTCATGAAAAACCACCACTCTATTTGGCATAAGAGTCTCTTCGAGTTTAGATATTTCAGCTTCAATATTGCTAGAGATTAAGATATGGCTCTTTATGCTGTTAGGAACTGACATCTACCTCTCCAAATATTGTAGCATTTAGTGATGCGTCAAATAGTTTGTAAAGTTGTATTAGCTTTATATCTATCATAGGGTCATAAGATTTTAGAGTAAAACCATTATGAAACTCTTCATCAAATATCCAAAAATAGCTGTTGTCTCTTCTCTTTGCAATATCTGAGCGTTTATCGTCTCCCTTGCCTATATACCAAAAAAAGTAGTCCTCTTTATATGAGAGAGAGATCATATCTTCAACCACGTCTATCATCTCTCCACCACTTATATGTTTGTAGTGTTCATATAGGCTATCCATACTAACTATTGGCAAAAGTGGTCTATCAAGATTTATAGCATTAATTGAGCTAAGTATATACTTCTCAAACCATTTTCGTTTCTCATCAGTTATAAGAATAATGGTTTTACCCTCTAAAATCTGCTCTAGTGCCAAAGATAGAGGATTTGTCCAGTCAAATCTCTGCTCTTCTAACCAGCTAAGAAATGCCCCATCTTCTCGAATAACATCAAGACTCCACTGTGCAAAATCTAACACTTTTCTCACTCCATTTCAGCAAAGCTGAAATATAGTTCAATCACTAAAGCTTCGCCCTTAGCGAGAATATTTTTTTTCATTACTTATCTAACTCGTATGCTTCATGAAGTCCTCTAACTGCAAGTTCCGCATACTTCTCTTCTATAACCATAGAAACTTTTATCTCTGAGGTTGATATCATGTTTATATTGATATTATTCTCAGCCATTGTAGTAAAAGCTTTCGCTGCAACACCCGTATGAGACTTCATACCAACACCAACTATAGAGACTTTACAGATATCTTCATTATAAGAGTCAGCCTTAATATCGCCACTTTGGATAAACTTATCTACTACATTTTTTGCATCAAGCAAATCACCCTTTGCTACTGTAAAGTCTATATTTGTGTTGTTATCGTGTGCCTTGTTTTGGATTATCATATCTATATTTACATCGTTTAATGCAAGTGCGTTAAATATCTCTGAGGCAATGCCGGGTCTGTCTATTACTCCCATTAAAGAGACGCGAGCTTGATTTTTATCGAGTGCTATTCCACTTACTAATGGTTTTTCCATGATATTTTCTTCCTTTGTTATTAGTGTTCCCTCTTCATTTGAGAAACTTGTTCTTGTTACTAGGTTTACATTTAGTTTTTTTGCTAACTCAACTGAGCGATTTTGAAGAATCTTTGCACCCAAAGATGCAAGCTCTAACATCTCATCATAAGAGATCATATCAAGTTTTTTCGCTTTTGGCTCTATGCGTGGATCTGTTGTGTAGATACCGTCTACGTCTGTATATATCTCACATAAGTCCGCTTTTATAGCTCCAGCGATAGCCACAGCACTAAGGTCACTTCCACCACGTCCAAGTGTAGTTACCCTACCATCAGGAGTTATACCTTGAAAACCAGCTACTACTATGATTTTGCCCTCTTTTAAGGCTTCATTCATTGTAGTTGGATCTATCCCTTCTATGCGTGCTTTTGTATGCAGAGTATCTGTTACAATCCCAGCTCTTCTCCCTGTCATAGAGACAGCATCGAATCCAAGCTCATTTAGGGCAATAGCTAGAAGTGAAGCAGTCACTCTCTCGCCTGAGCTTAAAAGCATATCCAACTCAGCTCTTGTAGGAGTTTTTGAGAAATGCTCTGCATATTCTACTAGTTTATTTGTCTCCCCGCTCATAGCTGAGACTACTACAACTACATCATGACCAGCCTTTTTTGTCTCGCTTACACGATTAGCAACATTTTGGATGCGCTCTAAATCACCAACACTTGTTCCGCCAAATTTTTGTACTATTAACATTTAAGTCCTTAACTTATAGGTAACCTTCATCTCTAAAGTGCTTTATAACTGTCTCATAGACTGCTTGTTTAAAAGAGGCACTAAGATTTAATGCATCATCAACCTCAACAAACTTATAATCACTAAACTCTGGATGAGAAGTATTTATATCTATCTTTGCACTCTTTTTAAGTTTTACTAAAAAATATTTTTGTCTTTGACCCTTGTAAGGACTCATCTTTTTAGCAATCTTTGGAGGAAAATCATAGGAAATCCATTTAGGGTACTCGCTTATGATTTTTACAGCCTTAGTACCTATCTCTTCTTCTAGTTCACGAAAAAGTGCTTGGATAACTTCTTCGCCATCATCAATCCCGCCTTGTGGAAACTGCCAAATATCACTCAAATCATTTCTTTGTGCTATAAAAATCTCTTTTTTTTGCGGATAATCATTTGACACTATAATCATTGCAACATTAGGGCGATACAATTTTTTTTTGCTCATCAATACACCTAATTTTAATTATCGCGATTATACAAAATAAGCTATTAAATTAAGATAATTTGATAATTGTTTTAATATTTAAATTTTTTGTTGAGCCTAGTATTTTGCTATACTTCTTATCCTACCTAACAAGGACTTACTAATGCTACTTTATATTCATATCCCTTTTTGTGACTCCAAATGTTCATACTGCGCTTTTAACTCTTATGTAGATAAGTTTCATCTAAAGAAGAGTTATATGAAAGCTCTTGAAGTCCAACTTAAGTTTGAACTTGAAAGGTTTAATACGAAAAAAGAGTCCGTAGAGTCTGTTTTTATAGGCGGTGGAACTCCATCTACAATACCCGCTTCTATGTACAGAGCACTCTTTGAATCCATAAAACCCTATCTAAAAAATGATATAGAGATAACAAGTGAAGCCAATCCAAACAGCGCTACAAAAGAGTGGCTTGATGGAATGTTTAAACTCGGGGTAAACCGCATAAGTTTTGGCACACAGAGCTTCAACAAAGAAAAATTAAAACTTCTAAATCGCTCACATACCCCAGAGGATGCACAAAGAGCCATTATAGAGGCTAAAGAGGTTGGCTTTAAAAATATCTCACTTGACCTTATCTACGCGACCCTAGGAGATACAAAAAAGCTTTTAGAGATAGACTTAAAAACTGCTTTTAGCTTACCCATCAACCATCTAAGTGCTTATGCTCTTATCATTGAAGAAAAGACTCCCTTCGCATCAAAGCCAGAGATGTCAAAAGAGTCTTTAAAACTTACAAAGTGGTTATTTAAAGAGATAGAATCCTTTGGATTTAAACAGTACGAGATAAGCAACTTTGGACTTTATAAAAGCTCTCACAATCTTGGATACTGGGACTATAAAGATTATATTGGTTTAGGCAGTGGTGCAGTTGGTAAGCTAGATTTTGAGAGATTTTACCCAGATACAAACCTTGAAAACTATATTTTAAACCCGCTTGATATTAGGGTGGAAACTCTTACAGAGCAAGACAAAATAACTGAGCAACTCTTTTTAGGCTTTCGTTCTTCTCTTGGTGTAGATATAAATATACTTAATAAAGCACAATCCAAAAGAGCTGATCTCTTGATTAATGAAGCAAAACTTGAGTTAAGAGATGGCAGATTTTATAACCCTAATTTTCTACTAGCAGATGAGATTGTACTTTTTATGTACTCTTGAAAGTAAATTTAATCATTCTTTAGCTAAACTCATGGACTTAATTATAATTTTGAAGGTTTGATATGTTTGGTATGGGTTTTACAGAGATACTCATTATTTCTATTATCGCTATCTTGTTTCTAGGTCCAGATAAACTTCCTAGTGCCATGGTAGAGGTTGCGAAGTTTTTTAGAAGTGTCAAAAAAACAATAGTCACAGTTAAGGACTCTCTAGAAGAAGAGATGAATGTTGCAGACATAAAAGAAGAAGCGTTAGCTTACAAAAAAGAGCTTTTAAGTGCAAGTAATGAGCTTAAAAAAGTTACAGATGTCAGTCAAGTTGGCACTTCTCTCTCAGATCTTAGTGATGATATCTTAAAGGATGAGAAGCCAAAAGAAAAAGAAAAGAAGAAAAAAGCACCAAAGAAAGAGCCAAAAGCTGAAACTGTAACTTTTGAGAAAAAAATAAAAAAAGAAGATAATAGCGATGTTTGAAGATTTAAAACCACATCTAGTTGAACTAAGAAAAAGGTTAGGAGTTTCTGTTGGAAGTCTAATAGTTATGTTTTTTGTGATGTTTTACTTTCATGAGCCGATACTCAACTGGATCGTAGAACCTCTAAATGTTGCACTTACTGAAGTTGGTAAAAAATCAGTTCACGCAGCTGATGGAATGGTTACAACCTCCCAAGTTGGCGGTGCATTTTTTGTAGCTCTTAAAGTTTCATTTTTTGCTGCTATCGTAGCGGCTCTTCCTATTATACTCTCTCAAATCTGGCTCTTTATTGCACCTGGTTTGTACGCAAATGAAAAAAAGATGATCATCCCTTTTATAGTTGGCGGAACTCTTATGTTCCTTGTGGGAGTATTGTTTGCATACTACATAGTCACACCTTTTGGATTTGACTTTCTTATCACTTTTGGTAGCTTTAAGTTTACTCCACTCATCAATATAGAAGATTATGTTGGCTTTTTTACAAAAATCATGTTTGGTTTTGGTCTAGCTTTTGAGCTACCAATCTTTGCATATTTTCTAGCACTTCTAGGTATGATAGATGATAGAATGATGCGAGAGTTTTTTAAGTATGCAGTTATCATCATCTTTGTAATCGCTGCACTTTTAACTCCTCCTGATGTCTTAACCCAAATGCTAATGGCTGGACCACTAATCATACTCTATGGAGTCTCTATCCTTATAGTTAGATTTGTAAACCCTGCACCACCTCTTGAAGAAGAGGATGAAGACGAAGATGAAGAAGAGGTTGCTACAGAGTCCAAGAGTGAGTAAAGACGAACTTCTAACTTCTAGCTATGACTTTTTGCTTCCTGAAAAACTCATAGCGTCTTACCCTGCAAACCCACGAGATAGTGCTAAACTTCTTATCTATAACAGACAAACAAAAGAGATAATTCACACTCATTTTTATGAGCTTGAGAGCTTCATTCCAAAAGAGTGTGCTTTAATTTTTAACGATACAAAGGTTATAAAAGCTAGACTTTTTGGAAAAAAAGCAAGCGGTGGCAAGCTTGAGCTTCTGCTAAACAGACCTCTAGATGCAACAAATATAAATGTCTACATAAGAGGTAAAGTAAAAGTTAGCAGTGAAATTTTCTTTGGCAATGGTCTTGTGGCAGTTGTAAAAGAGCTAAAAGATGATGGAAGTAGAGTTGTAAACTTTACAAAAGAGGGCAAACTACTAAGATTTGAAGAGCTTTTGCCCATCATAGATAAAATTGGCCACATTCCGCTTCCACCTTACATTCAAAGAGAAGATAACACAGATGATGCAAAAGAGTATCAAAGTGTTTTTGCCAAAGAGGAAGGTGCAGTTGCCGCTCCAACTGCTTCACTCCATTTTACACAGGAGCAACATGAGAGAGTTTGCAAAAACTACAGACATGCTTATGTCACGCTTCATGTAGGAAGTGGAACTTTTAAACCTGTTGAAGTTGAGACTATCACAGATCATCCGATGCACTCAGAATACTATGAGATCTCAGATGATGCTAAAGAGCTACTTGACTCTAATTTACCCATACTAAGTGTTGGTACAACAAGCACAAGAACTATAGAGTTTTACGTAAGGAACAAAGAGCAGCAAAGGGGCGAAGCAAATCTTTTTTTGCATCCTCAAAACAAACCACTAAGGGTAAACCATCTTCTTACAAATTTTCATCTACCAAAATCAACTCTACTTATGCTAGTAGCCTCCTTTGTTGGAGTTCAAATAGCACAAAAGTTGTACCGCGAAGCCATAAACAAAGAGTATAGATTTTACTCTTATGGTGATGCGATGTTGATTTTGTAAAACACCTAAAGAGAGGCTTTAAAACCAAACTAAGCAAGTTAGATATACTATCCGTTTTAGATTAGATACTATAGAGTAGATGGAAAAAATATGAACAAACATTGTGATTTTGGACTAAACGAACATAAACCATATATTAAGCAAGATTCTCATGAACACTCTCATGACCATAGAAGTACAGATAAAAAACTTTTAAAAATAGCTCTTGCGATTACTTTTATAACTATGATAGCGGAGTTTGTAGCTGGTTTTGTATCAAACTCTTTAGCACTCATCTCAGATGCTATTCATATGTTCACCCACTCATTTGCTCTTATTGTCTCACTTATTGCCATCATACTAGCGAGTAAAAAAGCACCGCTAGAGAAAACTTTTGGTTACTACAGAGCAGAGGTTTTAGCTGCATTTATCAACGGCATAACTATTATTTTATCCATTTTATGGATAGTTTATGAAGCAATAGAGAGGTTTTTAAATCCTAGTAGTATAGATATCTCTCTAGCAATCAGCGTGGCTACTATAGGGCTTATTGTAAACATTATCACGGGCGTTATTTTGATGCAAGGCGATAGAGAAAACAACAACCTAAAATCTGCATTTGTACATATGTTAAGTGATGCCCTCTCGTCTGTTGCCATCATCATTGGCTACGCTGTCATCTACTATACAAACTGGTTTTTTATAGATATATTTTTAGCTCTTTTAGTGGCTTTTGTTATTGCAAAATGGGCTGTAGATATACTTAGAAGCTCCATTAACACTCTTATGGAGACTTCGCCCATAGAGATAAAAGTGATAAAAGAGTTTGTTGAGCAAGATAAAAGAGTTATAGAGCTTCATGACATCCATATTTGGGAGATAACGCAAGACATGTATAATATGACTGCACATGTAAAGATAGATAAAAGTTCTTTGGATGAGTATGGGGATATTTTAAGCTGTATAAATGAAGAGTTAAAAGAAAATTTTAAGATAGTTCACACAACTTTTCAGTTTGAGTGGTAGCTAATTTTTAAAAATCTTATTTTAAAACAACTAAGCCGTTTTGTATCACTATTTCGCCACCAAGTTCTGCCTCAAAAACTCTACTTGGATATCTTTTTTGTGCCTCATCGTATGTTGGGCTTGATCTGCAAAACTCTAAAAAGTCATCTCTTTTTATTTCTAACTTTTCATCTACATCTCTGTATCTTGATGCAAACTCCTCTACATCGTATATAGCTGTTGCTTTATCTTGTTTTAAAAGTTCATTTGTACCACTACTCTCACCTACTCTGTGAGGAAGTACAAATATCTCTTTGCCCATCTTTAGTGCAAACTCTACACTTCTCATGCTTCCACTACCTAGCTGGGCTTCTGCAACTATTAAGACATCACCAAGAGCAACAACAAGTTCATTTCGCACCACAAAACTCCACGGAGTAGCTTTAAAGTCTTTTTTAAACTGACTAAGAAGTAAGCCCTCTTTTTCTATATCACAAAGAAGATTTTTATTTATGGCTGGATACTTTACATTGATGCCACAAGGCAGAACTGAAATAGTGTTTGCCTCGCCTGCTGCCTTGTGTGCTATGGCATCTATGCCCATAGCTCCACCACTGACTATACAAACTCCATTTTTTGAGAGCTGTGATGCGAGTTGATGGGTTAAGACTCTTGAGTATTTTGATGGCTTTCTACTACCAACTATAGAGACTTTTTTTCTTGTTAAAAGAGTAGTGTTTCCGCTAAAGAAAAGCTCTTTTGGATAGCTCTTCATGACTTCAAGCTCTGATATCTTCTCTTTTGCTTCTTGCATCTAATAAAGCCTATTTATATATACTAACTCTATATCTTTAAAAAGATGCTTAGACTCTCTTAGTGCTGCTAGAGTGTTTGCATGAGGATGTCCGATAGCTATGGCAGTTCCATGCAACTTTGCTACCTTTATAGCCTTTTTAATCTGTTCTTTAACAGACTTTTTATCCAAATCGTGGTCTAAAAAAACATCTCTTGAGACATACTCTAACCCAAAGTTTTTCATAACCTTTGGTGCTTTTGTCTGGGCTGTAGTTCTACTATCTATAAAGTAGATATTTTGTGCTTTTAGTGCGTAAATAAGACGGTTCATCGCCATCTCATTAGATGTAAACTTACTTCCTGTGTGATTGTTGATGTATGATACTCTAGGAAAGGCCTCTTTTATAGCTCTTATCCTACTTTGTATCTTGGCATCAGAGTCACTAACTCTAAGAGTCATAGGCTCTTCTGCACTAAAATTTTGTGCCTCCATGGGTAGATGGACCATATATACACTCTCTTTTTGTGCAAGTCTTGCTGAGTTAGGGCGAGATTTGCTAGGTGGCAAAAATGACATAGTTAAAGGAAGGTTTAAATTTTTTATCGCTCTTACATGAGAGCTTACACTCACATCATCTATAATTATGGCTAGTTTTGGTTTTGCAGCTGTTCTTTTAACCTCTCTTCGTATAGGTTCAGGTGGTTTTGGAAGTGCTGTATCTCCATACTCATGAGCTGCTGCACCGGTACTTTTTCTACTCTCTTTATCTAAAACATTTTTTAATCTTGTGTTTACACTTTTTTTATCTTTTTTTGAGCTGATTTCTTCGGCTTTTTTAAGTAGTGAGAGTCTCTTTTTTTTCTCAGCATCAACTTGTAATTCTAAATCGTTTTTCGCCTCTTCATAACCTATGTAATAACCTCCAAACAAAGAGCCTAAGAGAAGTGCCAAGACTGCTAAAAACCATGCTATATATGTTAAGATTTTACTACTTTTTGCCTGCTTTTTCTTTCGTTTTGCCATATACAAATATCTCCAAAATTTTCATAACTATATCCAAAAAACTAAAAAAACAAAATAACCATAACAAATTGTCATAAAAACAAAGAGTAGTTTTTTTTAAGCAAATTTTCTGTATAATCTCCCGTTCCTTTCTCTTTGTATCGCTAAAGTTGCGATATGTACACATCCGAAAGGGAAACAACGCCCAAAGGGCAAATACCAAAAGGAGATTATACTCTATGAGAAACTACGAAAACTTAGTTATCATTAAACCAACATTTACAGCCGAAGAGATTCAAAGTAGCATCAAAGCTATTGAAGAGACTATCACTTCAAACGGTGGCGTTATCGCTACTACAGATGCTATGGGGATGAGAAAATTAGCATACCCTATAAACAAAAATGAGCGTGGTTATTACCATGTTATTTATTACTCAGTTGCACCAGCTGCTATTAGTGAAATTGAGAGACGCTTTCGTATAAATGAAGACCTTCTTCGTTTTGTAACTATCAAGTACGATACAAATCGTGAAATAGCTGCTTGGAATCACTTAGTTGAAAAAGCTAAGAAAAAAGCTGAAGCACCAGTAAAAGAAGAAGTTGCGCCACTTCAAGAAGAAGCTCCAGTAGCTAAAGAAGAGCCTGCACAAGAAGAAGCAACTGCTACAGAAGAAAGCTCTACTACACAAGAGTAATCTAAAAAAGCACTACAACAAAGAAGGAAAGCTCATGTTTAACAAAGTTATATTAGTCGGAAACTTAACTCGTGATATAGAACTCAGATACTCTCAAGCTGGTTTGGGTATTGCAAAAACTGCGATAGCAACTAGTAGAAAATTCACTAGTAATGGTGAAAAAAAAGAAGAAGTATGTTTTGTAGATATCACATTTTTTGCTAGAAGTGCAGAGATTGCTAACCAATATCTCCGCAAAGGAAGCAAAATTTTAGTTGAGGGAAGACTTAACTTTGAACAATGGAGCGATCAAAATGGACAAAAACGCTCAAAACACTCTGTGATAGTTGAAAACATGCAGATGCTAGACTCAAAAGGCGACTCTCAAGGTGGTGGTTATAAAGCTCCAACGCAAAGCGGTGCACAAAGCTATAACCAAGGTTCGCAACAAGCTCAGAGCTACCAGCAACCAAGTCAGCAACAGCAAAGTTATCAACCTCAAAGTGGGGCAAATGGCTATGAGCAAAACAATGCAAACACTCAAAGTCGCCAGATGCCAAGCAGTGACTCTATACCTGAGATAGATATAGATGAAGATGAGATTCCATTTTAGTAAATAAATAACATCAAGGAAAATACCATGGCAGAAAAAAGAAAATACAAAAAAAGATATTGTAAATATTGTGAATCAAAAGTTGATTTTATGGACTACAAAGATGTAGGAGCGCTTCGTTTCTCTCTTTCAGAGCGTTATAAAATTATGCCTCGTCGTCTTACAGGAAACTGTAAACGTCATCAAGATATGATAGCAGCGGTTGTAAAACGCGCTCGTGCAGCAGCACTAGTTCCATACAGTGTTACTCGTAAAACAGTTGTAACTGCACCTTTTGAAAACTTAAGATAAGTTTTCTCTTATTAAATATAGATAGGGAGTAAAAGCTCCTTATCTTACACCAACACTATCTTCTCTTAAACACTTAGCCCACACAAACAAAACACGATTTTTTAAACTCTTTATGCTCATTACTTAAACTAGGAATATTTTTTGCTACTATATAAATAAAAAAGTAGTTATATGCGCATACTCATCTCACTTTTGTTACTACTCTCTCTCATCTATGCTAAGAGTTCTGACTTCTCTATTATTGTAAAAAAACCTTTTAACAACGCTCTTTTTGACATTACACAAGACTATGATGGAGGGATCAGTGCAGTTGGTTTTTCTAAAGAGTACAAAAACACTAACAATTCACAAAGCAAAACCTACACAAATGCCTTTGACTACCTAGCGAGTGTGTCTGACACACACGGACCGCAAATGCACCTTATAAAAATAGATGATTTTGCAAATATAACGCTCTCAAAAGCCACCAAGATGTCTAGCTTTAGCGAAGCTGTAGCTCTTGTTAAAACTCCATCAAATGGTTACTTTGTGGGTGGTCACACTATGGATGGCTCTTTAATCATCTTAAAACTAGACTCAAATGGCAACACTATATTTAGCAAATCTTTTGGAACAAAAAATTATGACAGAATGAGTAAGCTCATAAAACTTAGCGATGGTGGAGTGTTAGCTGTTGGCTCTTCGACTACCACCCGTTCTATACATGACAAACTTTTTGAGACGGGGTTAGGGTTAAATGATATTTTTTTAGCCCGTTTTTCAAAAAGTGGAATGATGTTATGGAGTAAAAAATTTGGTACTAAACATGATGATAGTAGTATTGATGCCGTTGAAGCTAGAGATGGTTCTATCTTAGTTTTAGGCACAACAAGCTATGATAAACAAAGAGATGTAACACTTATGAGAGTAAGCCAAAATGGCGATAAGATCTGGCTAAAACACTATAAATCAGATACACGCATAACTCCGCACAAAATTATCAAACTAAGAGATGGAAACTTTTTAGTCTCTTTGAGTCAAAAAGATGAGATGAAGAGGGATCAAGTTAGACTCATAAAGTTTGACCTTCAAAACAATGTTATTATCGACAATACCATAAACACAGCTTATGCAAGCGGATTAAAAGATATAAAAGAGTATTCAGATGGCACAATTATTGGCGTTGGATATGTTAAAGATACTTTTAACACTGATGCTTTGGTTATGATGTGTGACTCCAATCTTCAAATGCTCCATCAAGAGCATTTTGGCGAAGAAAATTATGATATGCTAAATGCCGTAACCATACTGGAAAATTCACAAGCCGCTGCAGCTGGCATCTACACATACAAAAATGAACAGAACTCAAATATGTGGATAGTGAAAATAAACAGAGATGCAACTATCGCTCAGACTTCTAAAAAGAGTATGAATATTTACGACTCACTCTTAGAACTTTTTGCTGATGAGATAGATGCGAAAAAGTTAAGAATCAAAGAAGATTTAACTATAGAGTTTTTAAGTCATGAACTCCTATTTAAGGTTGGAGAGTACAAGCTTACTGAGGCACAAAAGATATTTCTTAATAGAGTCTCATCTCGGCTTGTTGATTTTTTATATAGACACAAAGAGTTTATCGATACACTTGAGGTAAATGGTCACACCTCTAGTGAGTGGAGCAACACTAATTTTACAAATAGATATATAAAAAATGCAGAACTATCGATGCAACGCTCATTTGAGACACTTAGTCATATCTTTAAAAAACAAGAGCTAAAGAAGCAAGAGTGGCTTAGTGATGTACTAAAAGGAAGTGGTCTTAGCTACTCTAAGCGAATCATGCATAGCCAGGGCGAAAACAGAGAGTACTCAAGAAGAGTGACTTTTAAGATACTCTTAAAACAAAAAAAGTAATATACATTTCAAATAGGAGCATAAATGAAACAAAAGATAAAAATAGCAATAGCAGGTTATGGAAACCTAGGGCGTGGAGTTGAACTTTCTGTCTCTAAAAACCCAGACATGAGCCTTGTGGGTGTTTTCTCAAGAAGAGACCCAAAAAGTGTAGAGACTATATTTCCTGATACAAAAGTTTATTTAGTTGATGATATTTTAGAGTTTAAAGATAAGATAGATGTTTTGATACTTTGCGGTGGTTCAAAAGACGATCTACCTGTCCAAGGTCCAGAGTTCTCAGCAAACTTCAACATAGTAGATAGTTTTGACACGCATGCAAAGATTCCAGAATATTTTGATAGTGTTGATAAACCCTCAAAAGCAAACAACAAAGTAGCTCTCATAGCAAATGGCTGGGATCCTGGAATGTTTTCCATCAACAGACTCTATGGTGAAGCACTGCTACCAGTTGGAGAGACATATACTTTTTGGGGCAAGGGTTTAAGTCAAGGGCACTCAGATGCCATCAGAAGAGTACAAGGAGTAAAAGCTGGAGTTCAGTACACTCTTCCATCAGAAGAAGCTATACAAAAAGTTAGAAGTGGCACAAGACCTACACTATCAACAAAAGAAAAACACAAAAGAGAGTGTTTTGTTGTTTTAGAAGATGGAGCTGATGCTAAGAGAGTTGAGAGTGAGATAAAAACTATGCCTAACTACTTTGAACCCTATGAGACTACAGTAAACTTCATAAGCCAAAAAGAGCTAGATGAAAACCATAACAAGATGCCTCATGGTGGATTTGTTATACGGAGTGGAAGCACAAGCCAAAAGAATAACCAAGTCATAGAGTATTCGCTAAATTTAGAGAGTAACCCAGAGTTTACTGCAAGTGTTTTAGTAGCCTATGCAAGGGCAACTTTTAGACTAAGCCAAAAGGAAGATTTTGGAGCAAAAACTGCTTTTGATGTAGCGCCAGGACTTCTCTCTATCAAGTCTGCACATGAGCTTAGAGCTGAGCTTTTATAGGATTTACTAACTATCTCTCTTGTTGCGGACTTTGCTCCGCAACCTTATTTATACTTTAAAATAATCTAAACACGCTATAATAACTTCTCTTTACTACTTATTTAAAGGCTATAACATAGAACTTCAAGATATTTTGTTTTCTTATATTTTTTATCTCTCTAGTGCTTTGGCAATTTTAATCACACTTTTGCATATGCTCCACTCTAGACGCTCTCCTACTTCTATGATAGTATGGCTTTTACTTATGATTATTTTTCCATATATCTTTGTCATTTTTTACTACTTCTTTGGAGTACGAAAGCACTCTAGTAAAAATAAAAAAAACAGTCTTAACTTAAAAAAACCACAACAAACTCCATCTTCACATCCCATAGACAGACTTAGTTTTGCACACAATATCGCACCTGCTACGAACAACAACAAACTAGCTCTTTATACAAACTCACAAGATGCTTATTTTGCCTTTATAAAAGCTCTAAGCGGTGCAAAAAAGTCTATTGATTTGGCAGCTTATGTGGTCAAGATTGATGATGTTACAGAAGTCATTTTTGCTCTTTTATTACAAAAAGCAAAAAATGGTGTAAAGGTTCGACTTATCGTAGATGCCTTTGGTTCATACAAACTTTATTTGTGGCAAAAGCCTCTAAAAGAGCTCAGAGATGCTGGTGTTATTATTGATTTTTTTGCTCCAATTTTCTCTTTAAAAAACATCACAAAGCTAAACCTTCGCTATCACAGAAAGATATTTATCATAGATAACGAAACTCTCTTTAGCGGTGGAATGAACTTAAGCAGTGAGTATATGGGTGAGACATATGAGCAAGACCGCTGGCTCGATTTAATGTTTGAGGCAAAAGGAGATGTTGTTAAGAGCTATGTAGATGTCTTTAACTCAGATATTGCTTATATGCACAATCAAAAAACCATACTCTTAGACCCTGTACAAAGTAGAGCTGGGCAACATTCACTCCAAGCACTTCCTAGTGGACCTGATGTAAAAGGCGATGCTCTGCTTGAAGTAGTTTTAGACTCCATCTATACAGCCAAAAGAAGAATCTGGATAATCACACCCTACTTCATCCCTGATGAGTTTATTCTTCAAGCCATGAAAATTGCCTCACATAAAGGTGTAGATGTAAAGATAATCACGCCTAGAAAATCAAACCACGCCATAGCAGACTTTGCACGTACTGGTTACATTAGAAATCTTTATGAGTTTGGTATAGATGTGGTTTTGTTTGAGGGTAAGATGATTCACGCAAAAGCTATGCTTTTTGATGATGAAACACTAATCCTCGGTTCCAGTAACCTTGATTACAGAAGCTTACTACTAAATTATGAAATCGTGACCATCTCCTATGCACCAGAGCATATAGAGCAGATGCAAACATGGATGGAGTCTTTGATAGATACAAAACATACAAAGCTAGCAGATGCAGGTAGAATGCGTCGTATTTTTGAAAACTCTGCTAGAATCTTTGCTTCACAGTTGTAATCTATGTTTTATCCAAAGAGCAAACCACTAGAGGGATTTTTCCAAGAAGCCACACTCCAAGAAGAGTTCTCGCTTCTAAGTTGGAATATTCATAAAGAAAATCTAAATCCAAATTTTCAACTCACTCTTAAAGAGCTCTTAGATGAAAACTCTGTTGATTTTTTGCTCTTTCAAGAGTACAAGATAAACAAATCTTACGACATCATAATAGACCCATATAACTACACAATAGCTCCAAATATAGAGACAAAAAACCATCTCTATGGAGTCTTAACCGCTTCAAAGGCAACCATTGCACACCAAAGAGCTCACTTATCAAAAACTAAAGAGTTTTTTTTAGCAACAAAAAAAGCAAACCTTACCACTCACCACTACTTTGAGGATGGCTCACTGCTCATCATTGTAAACCTACATGCCATAAATTTTGTAAATGCAAAGATGTTTAAAGCAGAGCTTGATATGCTATATGAGCTTCTATATGGATTAGACTGTGCAGTAATTGTAAGTGGGGATTTTAACAACTGGTCAAGCAAAAGGATTCGTGATTTAGAAACATTTGAATACTCTTTAGGTTACCAAAGAGCCATCATAGAAGATGCAAAACACATAAAGCAGTTTTTCAATAAACCAATTGACCATATATTTTACAAAAATCTAGAACTGCTAAATGCTAAAGCGATTGATACAAAAAAAATATCAGACCACAACCCCATCATCGCAAAATTTGCTCAAGTCAAACCCTTAAGTATCAAACCCAAGCGCTGACTCTCTAAAGCTCAGGCGGACTTTGTCTTGTTTTAGTTTTTTGTATAGTTTGTACTTTGCTTTTTCTAACTCTTCATCATCAAGTTCTAAGCCTATTTTTAGCTCTTCGTTTGACATTTGTGCGCTATCCATTGCAAAGAGTCTTAGCTCTTTTTTTGTAAGTTTAGACTTTAGAGTTGCATATAGAACTTTATCATCTTCTATAAGTGACTCTATCTCCATCTTGCAAAATCTAGCTAGTAGTTCTCTAAAATTGTTCTCTTTGTTGTACTGTCTCCAGACGGTATTTAATAGCATTATTGTTTTTCCTTCTCTAACTCATCGAGTATTCTTGTTAAATTTTTTTCTTTTATAATTATATTTGCTTCTTTTTGTAAAATCTCTCTTGCACAAAAAGCCACTCTCACTCCTGCGTGAGCAAACATACTAAGGTCATTTGCTCCATCTCCACAAACTAGAGTCTCATCTTCTTTGACACCTAAAAGGTTTTGAAGTCTTTGTAGCATATCACCTTTTGAGAAGCCAAACATCATATCTCCACCAACAAGTCCTGTGAGCTTTTTATCTTTTTGATGTAGCACATTTGAGAAGTCTGCATCATAGCCGAGTATATCTTTTGCATATGAAGTAGCACTTCTAAAGCCACCGCTAAAGCAGACTACTCTCATACCTCTTTTTTTAAGCTCACCAATAGTCTCAATCGCACCCTTCATATATGGTAAGTTATGGCTGATTTTCTCAACCACACTGTACTCTAACCCCTCTAAAAGCTTAACTCTTTGTTGCAGTGATTCAAAAAAATCAAGTCGTCCAGACATCGCTTCTTCTGTTATAAAACTTACCTCTTTACCCAAACCCAACTCCTCGGCAAAAAAATCAATAGTTTCACCATCCATAAGAGTAGAGTCAAAATCAAAAATCGCTAACTTTAGCATCTATATCACTCTCTTTTGTTATAATATCGCAATTATACCCACTTAGGATTTTTTTTGTTTGCAAAACTCATAGATAAATTGAAAAACGACACATATATAACGCTAGAGACTACTCCCCCAAACTCACCACAGTTTGCACCCATCATTGACAAGATAGAAGCACTAGGGCTACATAACTTAGTAGATGCTTTTTCAACCACAGATAACCCTCTAGCAAAACTAAAGTACAACTCACTCTTTGCTGCAAAAATGCTTCAAGATAGATTTAACAAACCAGTACTAGCCACTATGACTATGAGAGATAGAAACAAAATAGCCTTACAGTCGGACCTCCTAGGTGCAAATGAAGTAGATGTAAGAGCCATTTTAGCCCTTACAGGCGACCCTGCGAATATCTCCGACCAGCCTCATTCAAAGGGAGTTTTTGAAGCAGACAGCACACTTTTGCTAGATATCATTAGTGCTTTTAACTCCGGGATGAGTTATGCTGGAAAATCTTTAGGACATAAGCCTAGAGAGATTTACCCTTTTGCAGTTGTAAACTCCTATGCTAAAAACCCAAAAACTCTTCAAAAGAAGATGCAAAAGAAGATAAAGCACGGAGCTTTAGGCATCATAACTCAACCCGTTTATGACATAGAAAATGCAAAGATGCTCTTAGATTTGATTGAAGCTGCCAACAGAGACTCTTTGCCAAAGTACAAAGAAGCTGAGCTGGTTTTGGGCATCTTTCCCATCACTAAACTTCGTACAGCTCAGTTTTTATCTGCTCATGTGCCAGGTATAAATGTTCCAGATAGATGGATAGAACTTCTAAGAGTTGCAAACAAAAGAGGCGAAGAAGAAGAGTACAAAGTTGGTTTTGAACTTAGTAAAACTCTTTTTGAATCCATAAAAGAGCTCCACCCAAAGATACATCTTATGAGTGCAAACCAGTTTAACCTAGCAAAAGAGATATTAAAATAGTTTTTCTAACTCTTCTGTGCTAGTGATATCTTCTTGCTCTATATCAAACTTTTTGTATGATATAGAGATGTTACTCCCCGCTAAAATCTCTTCAAGTTCACTTATGTGAGACTCTATATCAAACTCTTTTTCGCTAAGAATTACAAAATCATCTCCATAGATTCTAAAAATCAAATCATTTGTATTTATAGAGTCAAGCTTGTTAGCCACTTTGCTTAAAAGTTCATCTCCATTTACCCAACCATGAGTGGTATTGTACTGACTAAAGTTATGCAGGTATACTATGTAGAGATGCTTCATATTAAACTCATCCGAACTATTGTATGCTAAAACAAAGTCTAAATACTCTTTGTTATAAATGCCTGTTATTTGGTCTTTATAAAAATAAACAAATCTCTCTTTTTCTATCTTACTCTTTGGTAATTGAGTAATATTATGCTCTATTATTACATCTTTTAGTGCTACGCTAGCTGCTTTAGCAACTTGAGCGTTAAACTGTTTAGAAGCTAACTCATTTAACTCTTCTATAGCTTTTACAACGCTTTTTCTAGCTTTATATATTCTGTTTGTTGTCATTGCATCAAAGGCGTCAGCAACAGTCATTATCTGTGAAAGAATAGGAATCTGGTCACCTTTTAGCCCTTGTGGATAGCCACCTCCATCGAAATGCTCATGATGATGGCGAACTATCTCAGCTATATCTTTGTAGATATCAACACTGTTAAGTAACTCATAACTAACCACAACATGTTCTTTAATGATCTCATACTCTAAGTTATTTAGTTTGCCTGGTTTTAACAAAATAGAGTCAGGCGTAGAGATTTTACCTATATCATGAAGCATACAAGCTCTATAAAGGTCATCTACCTTCTCATCATTAAAGCCCATCTCTTTTGCTATTAGAACTGAGTATTTTGCTACTCTTTGAGTGTGTCCAGCTGTATAACTATCTCTTTTTTCTATGATATTTACAAAAGAGAAAATATGTTGCTCATAATCTTTGACTTTTTTCTCAACTATCTCTTTAGCTTTTTTCCTACCATATAAAATCACACCTAAACCTATAAGATATACTATAATTATGATCCCAATATTTAGCACTATAGTTTTAAAAGCTTCATTATAGTACCACTTCATAGGTATAGAGACAGAAACTCCCCCTCTTATATCTCCAACTTTATAGCCTTGAAAAGCGTGACATTTTAGACATGATTGTTCAGTTTTTAGTGGTTGTATATAGCGAAAATGTTCTTCTCCATTAATTTCAGTCTTTGTATATATTGGCTCTTGTGTTTTTTCTATCTGTTTGAGAGCTTCTTCTTCCCAAGCATCTGGCTTATTTTTTGGATTCATTAGTATTGTGCTTGTAATATGCCCTTTTGTTCCATAGAGTTCACTATAATCTTTCATCATTTGTGAAAGTGAATATGCTGGATTCATAAGAGTTAGTTGTTGTGATGCTGATGTGTTTACATCACGATTTTTAATATGCGATAAGTATGGATTTGGAGGTGTTCTTTTAGTGATTGGCACATAAATACCACCATGAGATGCTATCCATTTGCGATACGCCAAATCTTTTTTAACACTAACGACAGCTTCGTTTTTTGCTAAAATAGTTGCATATGCATAGTCTCTATACATAGAAAGAAGTGCTGCAAGAAGCATTAAGGCACTCCAAGAGATTATAAGCAAGCAAACAATTTTATTTATAAACTTAGCTTTATACCCCACAAAAGTCCTTTAAATGTTACTACTACGTATTGTACAATAATTTTTGCTATAATTGCATCTCTTGATTTAGAAGATACTAGGAATATTATGATTGATTTAAAACTACTACAAAAAGATTTTGAGACTATAAGTACTAAACTTATCCGTAAGGGTGTAGACCTTGAGCTTATAGAAAAACTAAAAGAAAAGAGCCAAGAGCTAAAAAGAGCAAAAGCAAACTTTGAAACACTCCAAGCACTACAAAACTCTATGAGTAAGGAGTTTGGCATCTATAAAAGAGAAGGCAAAGATATAAGCGAACTAAAACGAAGAGTAGATGCAAACAAAATCGTTATAAGTGAAGCCTTAGAGATTCAAAGGGTTGCAGATGCCGAGCTTGAAGCCATAGCGATGTCAATCCCAAATATCCCTGATGATGATGTTGCTGATGGAGCTGATGAGAGTGACAACGAAGAGATAAAAAAAGTTCTAACTCCAAGAGAGTTTAGTTTTACTCCAAAAGAGCATTGGGAACTGGCTGAACAAAATGGTTGGATAGACTTTGAGAGAGGTGTAAAACTCGCAACTTCAAGATTTTCTGTAAGCTTTAAAATGGGTGCAAGACTAGAGCGCGCACTTATAAACTTTATGCTTGACTTTAACCGCTCTCGTGGGTTTTCTGAGGTAAGTGTTCCAGCACTTGTAAACAGAACTGCACTAGAGGGAACTGGGCAACTTCCAAAGTTTGAAGATGACCTATACAAGATAGAAGACCAAGAACTCTTTTTGATTCCAACAGCAGAAGTTCCTCTAACAAATCTTTTTCAAGATGAGATACTGGCATCTCAAACACTCCCCGTAAAAATGACTGCATATACCTCTTGCTTTAGAAAAGAAGCAGGAGCGGCAGGACGTGACACAAGAGGAATGATAAGACAGCATCAGTTTCACAAAGTTGAGCTTGTAGCTATATCTCATCCCGATAAAAGTGATGAGATCTTTGACGAGATGGTTGAGTGTGCATCAGACATACTAACAGCATTAGAACTTCCGCACCGCCTAGTAAATCTCTGTACTGGAGATTTGGGTTTTAGTGCGGCAAAGACCATAGACCTAGAAGTATGGCTACCAGGACAAAACACCTACCGCGAAATCTCATCTATAAGCAACACAAGAGAGTTTCAAGCCAGACGCGCCAAAATCCGCTTCAAAGATGGCAAGAAAAACTCAATGGTTCACACACTAAATGGAAGTGCCTTAGCAGTTGGGCGAACCTTGGTAGCCATCATGGAGAACAACCAACAAGAAGATGGAAGTATAACTATCCCAGAGGTTTTAAAACCCTACTTGGGGATGTAAGTTCTAATAATAGGAATTTTTTTCATTGTAACTTTTTAAGCTACAATCCATATATACTAAGTGAACCCTCTGATTAATCTATAAACTAGATTCTATATCAAGCACCAAATGACGAGACACGCGTCATCCTGAACTCTAAAGAAACATTTTTGCATAGCAAAAAGCGATTCTCTTGTTTTGATTGGAGATCCAACCTAATAGTTATTCAGAGCATTCAATTATACAGAGCACTAAATTACATCTAAAAGATAAAAATTATCCTTAAATAAATTTACTACTTGCCATGAGATAATTAACATTAATCTTAATGTGTTAAACTCTCGACATCAAAACAAACTTAAGGATAATTATATGTTAGTAACAAACCCAGCTCCAGACTTCACAGCTACAACAGTTTTAGCAGATGGCACTATAGATGAAAACTTCAAACTTTCAGAAAACTTTGGCGAAAAGGGTACTGTGCTTTTCTTCTATCCACTAGACTTTACTTTTGTATGTCCATCAGAGATTATCGCCTTTTCTCATAGAATAGAAGAGTTTAAAAAACGTGGTGTAAATGTTATCGGTGTATCAGTTGATAGCCAATTTTCTCACTTTGCATGGAGAGAGACTCCAGTAAATGAAGGTGGTATCGGTCGTATAAAATACCCTCTAGTGGCTGACCTTACAAAGCAAATCTCAAGAGATTATGATGTACTTTTTGGCGAGTCAGTAGCACTTCGTGGCTCATTTTTGATAGATGGTAAAGGTATAGTTCGCCACGCAGTTATCAACGACTTACCACTAGGTCGTAACATAGATGAGATGATCAGAATGGTAGATGCAATGCAGTTTACTGATGAGCATGGCGAAGTTTGTGCAGCTGGTTGGCAAAAAGGCGACGAAGGTATGAAAGCTACAACTGAAGGTGTTGCTGAGTATCTTGGTAAAAACGAAGATAAATTATAACCTTTTTAACTCTCACACTTTGAGATTGTTAAATAGTTATAAGGCGAGGCTCATCGTGGGGAATGCCATTGGTTAGCATTCCTAGAAGCCTCGCTTCCGAATTATTTCACACTCTTTTCCGGAAGTGGGACTTTAGTCCCGCCTAGAGTCCTTGCTTCCGAACTACTTCACACCCTCTTTGACAAACTCCAAAGCCTTATGATTTACAAAGACTATTTTGTGCCATTGATATGATGGAGCTATAAGATTTAATCTTTTTGGATTTGAACTTCTTGAGAGTGCTACATAAAACTGTGATGGGGCAAAAATCTCATTTGTCTCAATGATAAGGTCTTCTATAGACATTCCTTGAGACTTGTGTATAGTTATAGCAAATGCCAGCTTTATAGGAAACTGATAGATGCTAAGCTCTTCAACTTCTTGCATCTCTTTTTTACCGCTTTTTACTCTCTCATCCCATCTGTACTTTGTATGTGCAACCGCCTCAAGCTTTATAACTTTAGAATCTCTTTTTTGCACATAAACAAATGTTGCATCTATACCAACTACAATGCCTCTTTCGCCATTAAAATAGTTCCATGAGTTTCTAGTAAAAAGCACTGGTGCACCCACTTTTAACCCTAGCTCACTCTCGATGCGAGAATCATCCATAAATCTCGCGACTTGTGCATCACTTATATTTTTAGAGTGTTTTATAATTTGAGCCTCTTTTATAAAGAGTTCTGAGTCTATGTTTTGCAACTCTTTTTTGTTGTGCGTAGATGCTGAGTTATTTTTACCAAACAAAAAGGTAAACTCGCTTAAGTCTCTTGGGAGCGGTTTTATAAACTCATTTAGAGAGTTATGAACACTCTCATTTATAAAACCCTCTCTAACAAAGCTTAGCAACTCTATAAAATCCTTGTCATCGGTTCTATAGATATGAGTAAGTTCAACTCTGAGAAACTCAAACTCATCCCAAAGTGGTGACTCAAATGCAAATCTCACCTCATTAGAGCCGCGCACAACTGGTGGAAGTTGCAAAAAATCTCCAACAACTAAGAGGCTTCCTCTAAAGTTTGCTTGACTTAACCTTAGTTCTATCATCTCTAAAAGTGAATCACTCACCATTGAAATCTCATCTATTACGACTAGATCCATACTAGATATGAGTTTTTTAATTTTGCTTTTTGGTTCTAGTTTGGCGTTTAATTTTAGCTCTGCTATGCTAGATGCGATGCCTAAATCAAAGAAACTATGAAGTGTCTGCCCCTCTATTAAAGTAGCTGCCATTCCAGTAGATGCGAGTTTCGCTACCTTTTTAGCATCCTCTTCAAAGAGACTTATCACTTCTCTTGTTATTGTAGTTTTACCAACACCAGCACCACCAGTTAAAAAGACATTTTGTTTTTGCAGTAGTTTTGTTGTTATTTGCTTGGCTTGATTCATGAAGAAATTATACTAAAAATGTATAATTACACCATGAAAAGAATATTAATCGTTGAAGACAACAAAACATTAGCAAAGTTATTAGCAAAAAAAATAAAATTCTCTCTAAAATATGAAGTAGATATAGCTTATAAGTTCTCAGAAGCAAAGCTTTTTATAAAAAAATACAACTACTTCATAGCACTTCTTGACATTAATCTTCCAGATGCACCAAATGGTGAAATCGTTGATTATGTACTAAATAAAGGCTTACGCACTATGATACTTAGTGCAAATATAGATAAAGAATTTAGAAAAAAAATGCTTGCAAAAAATATCATCGACTATGTAAATAAAGGTGGAGTTAACGACATAAATTACATCATCCACACACTTGCAAGACTTGAGAAAAACCAAAACCACAAAGTCTTAGTTGTTGATGACTCTATGGTTTTTAGAAACCAGATGAAGACAATGCTTGAAAATCTATTTTACGAGGTTATAACTGTCGCTCATGGCGAAGAAGCACTTGGAATGTTAAACTCACATCTAAACATCTCTATGGTTATCACGGATTATAATATGCCAGTTATGAACGGACTTGAACTAACAAATGAAATAAGAAAAAACTATACCAAAACTGAACTTTGCATCATAGCCATCTCTTCAATCAACGATGAAGAGATAAATGCTCTGTTTTTAAAACAAGGTGCAAATGACTACATTAAAAAACCATTCTCAAAAGAAGAATTTTCTTGTCGCATCAACAACTCCATAGAAGCACTAGAAAACATCCAATACATAACAAATCATGCAAACAGAGACTTTTTAACAGGTCTTTATAATCGTAGATACTTTTTTCAAAATATGAATGAGTATATAGAAGATATAAAGTTAAGTGGCGAGAAGTTTGCTATAGCCATGTTAGATATTGACTTCTTTAAAAAGATAAACGATACTTATGGACACGATATTGGCGACAAAGTTATAGTTGCAATCTCAGAGGTTTTAAGATCAAACACAAGCTACAGAGATATAGTAGCTAGATTTGGCGGTGAAGAGTTTTGTATAGCTCTAAAAAATATAAACCAGTATAGTGTACCTGAGATTTTAGAAAGACTTAGAGAGGAGATTGAAGAGTTTGTCTTTGTGCTTGATGATGAGAGTGAAGTTAAGTTTACTATCTCCATAGGAGCAACCTATCATGATGACTCTGACACGCTAGAAGAGACAATAAACCAAGCAGATATGAACCTATATAACGCAAAACAAAACGGAAGAAATCAAGTAAACTTTGGTTAAAAATTTGTAAACTCTATAAAACTAGCAACTCTCCAAAAGGGACTTTGCTCTCTTTTGGAGTTATCCATTTTACACTATAACTAGGCTCTTCATCAGGAAAGGCTCCATCAAGGTCACTAAAGTACAAAAGCAGTTTTGAATCTTGAAGATTTTCTTTTACAAACTCAAAAACAGGTCTAAAATCAGTTCCACCGCCACCAAAAACTTTTGCTTCTAAGATATCTCCACCATAAAAAGTAGTATGGGAACGAATTTTATCATCACAAACCAAGAGGTCTATCTCATAAGATGCTATAGTATTCATTAAAAAACCCAACTCGCTTAAAAACTCACCCAAAAGCTCTTCATCAACTGAGCCTGAACTATCTATGGCAACAACAAGTTTAAACTTCTCACTCGTAGCTGATGGTAAGTAGAGTCCAAGATGCAGGAGTTTTTTGTTTGGTGGCATCTGAGTATAATCATCCCTGCTAAATCTATCAAGTGCAACCCTAAGTTCATCTCGCCAATCTATTTTTGAGCTAGACTTTAGGGTAAAAAAACGCTCTAAACTTGTTGGAAGTTGCGAATTTTTTTCTTCCTTTTCTAAGATAGCCTTTGCAAACTCATCAAACAACTCTTCTTCTACTATTTGGTTCTCAATCTCTTTAACTTTTTGTTCTTCTTGCCTCTGAATATCATCTGCATCCTCAGCCTCATACTCTAGCTCATCGCGCAAAAACTCCTCTTTAAGCTGGGCATAAATCTCCTCAGCATAAAGTCCACTAAATCTTTTAGAATAGTGTGCCAAATCTGGACGATAGAGTCCATTTTCAACCAACATGTCATTTATAGCATAGTCAGTTGCCAACTGCCATAGCCAGCCACTTCTAGAGTTTTTGCGAGACTCATGTGCAAGTGATGCGTGCATGGCAGCATTTGCTAAAACAAACTCCATCTCAGCTAAACTAATCTCTTTAAAAAAGTCATCACTGTACTCAAGAGTTTTACCATTACTTTTAAAAGCTTGTATATCATCACTTTGTAAGAGTTCAAGCTTTGAGGCAAGAGTTCCAAAAAAAGGATACTCCACTAAGAGTTTAGACTTCGCCTGAGAAATTTTATTGTCAATTTTAGACATCCTGCTATCCCTTTTTTAAAGCTATTATATCAGTTGCTTATTATAGGTTTATAAAGGTTAACTCTTATAAGTAATCCACCTACATTGTTAAAATTATGGATAAAGGCAGCACAAGTAAAAGCAATAAACTAAAGATAAATCTCTATAAATAATATAATTGAACCCTCTGATTAATCCAAAAAAATAGATTCCGTGTCAAGCACGGAATGACGGGCACGCATCAACCTGAACAAACAAACTGTCAACCTGAACAAACAAACTGTCATCCTGAACAAACAAACTGTCATCCTGAACAAACAAACCGTCACCCTGAACAAACAAACCGTCATCCTGAACAAACAAACCGTCATCCTGAACAAACAAACCGTCATCCTGAACAAACAAACCGTCATCCTGAACTTGATTCAGGATCTACCTTAATAATTGTTCAGAGCACTCAATTTTATAAATACTTTTTTCACTAAAGATTATGGTACTATTTTTGCTACACAAAGTATTAAAACAGGGTAGGTGATGGCTGAGAATTTTGATGATATTATTATTATTGAAGAAGATGATGCTGCCCAAGTAGAGTCGAAAATTGTTCAAGAAGAAGAGTCTGATGGACTTAAAGCTTCACAAAAACAAAAGATTATCATTTTAGCAGTTGGTGCTCTTATAATCATTCTTATCACAGCAATTACACTTTTTTTTATACTAAGACCATCTAAAGTTGAGAAGAGTCTCTCTTTTGACCCTATTGAAACTAAGCTTAAAGAAAAAACAATACAACCCATAGAGACTACAAAGCTTGAAAATATGATTGCAAAAGCGAACTATTTATACTCAACTGGTTCAAAAGATGAAGCTCTATTTTTATATGAAAAAATTGCGATGTATAGCGAGGCTATCTCTGTTTATAATCTCGGGGTAGCTCAACTAAAAGATGGAGCTTATAACTTGGCTTTGCAAACTTTCAAAAAGGCTATAGTAAATGATGAAAAGAGATGTGTAAGTGCCATCAATGCGGCAGTTTGCTCTTTACATCTAAAAGATAAAGAGAGCTTTGAATACTATATAGATTTAGCTTATGCTTATCTTCCAAGAGAAAAAAATTCTGACCAATACTCCTACTACTATGCACTTATAAACTACTATAAGAACAATTACTTAGAGGCTCTAAGTGCTCTAGAGAATCCAACTAGTAACGAATACGCTACGACTCAAAAACATCTAAGAGCAAAGATAAACGCTCTTTTTTCTAACAACGACAAAGCTATAGAGGCTATGGAGGAGGATTTTGATGCTGATGACTCTTTTAGTATAGCTCTGCTTTATGCAAGAATCGGAGATTTAACTCTAGCACTAAAGCACTTAGAAGAAGCCATCATAAGAAATATAGAACCAGTAAAAGCATCTATTGCACAGGTCTATATAAACTTAAAAGCTGGTCGCATAAACACAGCGGGCAAGCAGTTAAAAAACATCACAGATATGTTCCCAGAGGAAGTTTATAAGCCTTATCCTCTCAGAGTTGAGCTTAAAGAGTCTCTTTTTGATCCACTTAAAGCTCAGATTAGGTATAGAAATAAACTCAGAAACTCTAAAGAGTTTACCTATCTTAAAATATTTTACTTCTCTCCATACAAGATTTTTAATGCTGATCAGACTATTAGCAACATCCAAAAAGGAAATGCAAATATATATATAGACAATATCTCAAGTGCAAAGGAGTATCTACAAAGGAGTGCCTCCTCATCGAGTGTAAATCAAGGAATAGTAAAAGCTATAAAAGATGCGATGGACTTCAAACTAAGAGACGCAAATGAAGAGCTTCAAAGATTAGCACAAATCCAGCCAAAACACTCCATCTTACAATACAACTTAGCTCTAACTTATGCACAAATGGGAAACATTGACAAAGCACATGAGCACTTTTTACGCTCCTACCATCTAGATGCAAAAAACTATCTCTCTGGCATCTATGCTACAATGACAGCTCAACTGACAAACAAAGAAAACACAACGTTAGTTACTATACTAAAAGACTCCATTATGTTAGAAGAACCTAGCGAAGAGTTAGACCTATATAACATACTTTTAGCCATCAGTGATGATAATATTCTCTCTATCTCGGATTGGCTAGATAAAGATTATGAAAACAAGCCTCTCTATCTCGCACTTGATACCATAATAGCACTAAAGTTAAACAACCAAGATAAAGCAAAAAAAGCATCACACAAACTAACTCTACTGTTACCAAATGAGATAGTCCCACATATGATATACATTGGTGCACATTTCATAGACCTAAAACCAAAAGAGTATGCAAGTGAAGTTTTAAACTATCTAAAGGTACAAAAATTTAATTTTAATGATCTATACTATGGTCCATACCTAACAAGATATCTCTACACTCAGCAAAATCTTATAACAGGTAAACTATTTTTTCTTAGAAAACAGCTAAGACGTGTCTTAGAGACAACTAAAGGCGACACACATGAGATAGTAGCAGCCCTAGCTCTTGCATCTCTTTATGATGGTGCTTATGAGGAGTCTTATACTCTATATAATCATCTCATAGATGACTTAAAGGTAAGAGATGCTTATACTCTGTTTTTAGGAGCAGTTGCATCTACCGCTGCAGAGCACCATGCAAATGCCATAGCCCTTCTAGAACTATCTAAGATGAAAGATGGAAGTTTTACAGAGAGTCGATACGCCCTTGGACTATTATATCTTGAAGTGCAGAACAATCAAGGTGCAGCTATACAGTTTTCAAGGATAGACGACAGTGGATTTTCTTCTGAGTATTTTAACTTTGATATTGACCTAGATAAGCTTCTTTTTCAAAAAGAACAAAAATTAAAATTATGAAAAATACCCTACTAATGATTGTGACGCATTAACTTCTTGTCCGATACTAAGATTTATTCTAAAGTTTTGAGGTAAATATATAGTTGTAACTCCATTTATCATTAGACCATACCTAGCCCCTTGAAGAGTCTTTTGTTTTGCATTTAAATCTACTTTGATATTATCAAAACTCTGCTTTAACATATGTTTTACTTTTACAACGTTTTTAAAACTATCTTCAAAAACTATCTCAACTCTCTCATTTAAGTCTCTTGATAGTGACGAATCTTTTGAGAGCCTAGCACCATGCTTCATATCTATAGACTTGATGGTAGCACTAAGCGGTGAGCGAAGTAATGAGGTATCAAAGTAATTACTGTTTATCTCCACCTTATAAGCATATTCACTATCATCAAACTCTTCTATAGATAAAACAGTACCATCTACAGGAGAGACTACGCTCTTTGCTTCAAAGTTTGGAGACATTCTCTCAGGATTTCTATATACAAAAAGTAAAAAAATAACCATTACAAAAGCGAGAAATTCAAAAAATTCAAAATCAAAGATGCTAAAAAAAACAAATGCTAAAAAAGCAAAACCTATATGGTTGAAGCCCTCTTTTGCTATTGGTAGGAGATTATTGTTCATCACTATTCTCATTGTTTTTATTTATGTTATTTTTAGACATCTTAGCATCCTCTTTTAACTCTTCTTCTATATCATCAACTGCAACTTCTACTTTTGAGTCTATGTTATTATCTTTTTCAAACTTGATAATAATCTCTCTTACCTCTTCACCTGTGATATTCTCTTTTTTATAAAGAAGTTTTACCATCTCTTCTATGGCATCTTTATACTCTTGTAGTCTAGCTTTAACTTCTTCATATCTCTTTTCTAGAGATAGTTTTATAAACTCATCCATGTTTTGGGCCATCTTATCGCTATATTCACGAGTAGCTTGTTGTCCGCTACCCAAAAATGACTGCCTGCTCTTCTCAAGCACCATAAGTCCCGCTACATCACTCATTCCATATGTTTGAACCATAGATTTTACGATGTCAGTTGCCCTTTCAAGATCATTGCCAGCACCAGTTGATATTTCGCCTAAAAAGACCTCTTCGGCAGCTCGACCACCTAAAAGAACATCAACCTCAGCCCACAATTCATGGCGTTGCATCATAAACTTGTCCTCTTCTGGCTTGTTTAGAGTATAACCTAAGGCAGCAAGTCCACGAGGAACTATAGAAACTTTAGAAACTTTTTTAGCTCCTTTTGTTGTCTCAGCCATAAGTGCATGACCACTCTCATGATAAGCTACTATTTTTTTCTCTTTAGGATTGATTCTGCGAGATTTTTTAGCAAGTCCAGCTAAGGCTCTCTCAACTGCTTCGTATAGATCTTTTTGCTTAACAGTTTTTTGACTCTTTCTTCCAGCTAAAAGTGCGGCTTCATTTACAATGTTTGCTAGATCTGCACCAGCCAAACCAGCAGTTAGACGAGCTACCTCTGCTACCTCAACATCTTCATCCATTTTTACATTTTTCATATGTACTTTTAGGATTTTTATACGTCCTTCAAAATCTGGCTTATCAACCAAGACTTGTCTATCAAAACGACCTGGACGAAGCAATGCTTGGTCAAGTACTTCTGGTCTATTTGTAGCTGCTAAGATGATAACAGGTGTATCTGTTCCAAAACCATCCATCTCTGCTAAAAGTTGATTTAGAGTCTGCTCTCTCTCATCATTTCCGCCCATCATCCCGCCAGCTGCACGGCTCTTTCCTATAGCATCTATCTCATCTATAAAAATGATACTCGGTGCATCCTTTTTTGCCTGCTCAAACAAGTCACGAACACGAGCTGCACCAACTCCCACAAACATCTCTATAAAACTAGAGCCACTGACTGAGAAAAATGGAACATCAGCTTCTCCAGCTACAGCTTTAGCTAAAAGTGTTTTACCAGTACCAGGTGAGCCTACCAAGAGCACACCTTTAGGGATTTTTGCACCAATCTCTACATAACGAGCTGGATATTTTAAAAAGTCAACTATCTCTTGAACCTCTTCTTTTGCCTCTTCAACACCTGCTACATCATCAAACTTTGTGTCGGGTTTTTCGGAATTGACCATCTTTTTAGAGTTACCAATGCCTAAAAGACCACCACCCATACTTTTTTGCATTCTTCCCGCAAAAAACATCCAAATAGCTATGATTATAAGAAAAGGAAATAGCCAACCAAACATCTCAGTAAACCAGTTTGTCTCACTAAATCCAGTATATTCTATGCCTTGCTTATCAAGAAGCTCTACAAGCTTTGTATCGCCTTTTACGATTCTAGTCGTATATATAGTGCCTTCATTTCCTACTGCTTTTATATAAGTTTGTCCAATACTCACCTCTTTTAGTGACTTTGACTCAACTAAAGATTTAAGTTCAGAATAACTTACTTGTTTTGTCTTTCTATTTGAATTTCCTGCATCTTCAAGTCCTCCACCATCACCAACAAGAGCTTTAAAGAGCAAAATGATGACTACTGAAAAAATAGCAAACGCTATTAGGGGGTTATTATTAAAAAAATTGTTATTTTTATTATCGTTATTGTTTGAATTGTTGTTTGCCATTATTATCTCTTTTTTTATTTTCTTTTTAAGACAAGCGTTACCCACTCACCCTCTGCGATTCTCTCTAAGATATCACAATCCTTGTAAAAGCTTAAAACCTTGTTCTCATACTTATCTAAGATACCTGACAAAATTAGCACTCCATCACTCTTAAGAGCATTTTTTAAGTCTTTTGCTATAAATGTAAGTACATCTGCAACTATATTTGCTACAACTACGTTGTATTTTTTTTCACTTAGCGAGCACGAACCTTCCCAAATATTAGCAAATTCAACTCCGTTTAGCTGTGCATTCTCTTTTGAGTTCTCTACTGAGACCGCATCAGTATCGCAAGCATCCACAATAGCGCCAAGCTTAATAGCTCCAATAGCGAGTATGCCACTTCCACAGCCTATATCTATAAGAGTGTCACCTTTTTTTACATACTTAGAGATAGCTCTAAGCGATGAAGCCGTAGTTGGATGATGTCCTGTTCCAAAAGCAAGAGCTGGGTCAATCGCAATGTTTATAAGGTCTGGGTTTTGAGCGTCCCATGTTGGATGTATATAAAACTTATCGATTTTTATAGGGGTTATACTTTTTTGATAGAGTTCAACCCAGTCGCTATTTTTAAGTTTTTTATGTTTATATTCAAGCTCTATAATCTCACCTAAAGCCTTTTGTAAAGCTTCGCAAAACTGTTCCAATCCCCAAGCAATAGTTTCAAGTTCATCCTCACTTCTGATAGTAAAACCGTCCTCAGACTCTTCAAATCCAACATCGATGGTATCTAAGAGAAAGTCTGCAAAAAGTTCTTTGTGTGATGAAACTTTAACTACTAACTCGTAGTAGTAATCTTGCATTACTCAGCAATCCCCATAACAGCACCAAGTTTTTCTTTTAGTACTTGAGGAGTAAATGGTTTTACGATGTAGTTATTTACACCAGCTTTTAAAGCAGTGATAACCTCTGACTTACCACCCTCTGTTGTTACCATGATAATTGGTGTGTCTTTAAAACGATTATCAGCTCTAACTTTTTTAACTAACTCCAGTCCATTCATCTCTGGCATATTCCAGTCAGTAATTAGCATATCAATATCTGGATTAGAGTCCATTTGACTCCAACCCTCAACGCCATCAGCCCCTTCTAGAATATCTTTGTATCCCAAGCGAGCTAAAGTATTTTTTATAATACGACGCATTGTAGAACTATCATCAACTACAAGTAATTTCAATTGAAATCCTTTTTTAAAATATATTTTGCAAAATTTATAATCAAATAATATCTAAATTTTTGTTTTTTTACTATTAAGTGAGGCTTTTAAATAGCTTTGGCAAATCTATAGTTCCCTCATAGTAAGCTTTTCCTATGATAACACCATCAACTTCTTTAGTTGCTATTAATGCCTCAATATCTCCTACATCTTTTACACCACCACTAGCAATTGTGCTGATGCCACTAGCTCTTGCAATATCAAGTGTAAACTCAAAATTTACACCGCTAAGTGTTCCATCTTTACCAACATCTGTGCATATTATAGCTTCAACACCAGCATTTGCAAACTCTTTTGCAAGTTCAGTTGCACGCATTGTGCTTACCTCTCCCCAGCCCTCAACTGCTACAAATCCATCTATAGCATCTATACCAACTGCTATGGGATATTTTGCAGCCATCTCTTTTACAAATTCAGGTTTTTTAACTGCTATTGAACCAAGGATCACTCTATCTATCCCAATATCTAACATCTTTTTGATAGTCTCTTCATCGCGGATGCCACCACCAAGCTCAAGTTTAACACTACAATTTTGTCGTATCTTTACAATCTGCTCTAAGTTTTTAGGCTCTCCTGCAAAAGCACCATTTAAATCAACTAAATGAACCCACTTGGCTCCCATCTCTTCAAACTTCTTAACTAAAAGCCAAGGCTCATCTGAATAGATTTTAGCACTATCCATAAGTCCTTTTGTAAGTCTTACAGCCTTTCCATCTTTTAAATCAATTGCTGGATATAAAGTCACAATAATTTTCCTTTAATTTATTTTATATATTTAGAGTTTAATAAAATTTTCCAAAATTTTAAGTCCATTTGTATGGCTTTTTTCTGGATGTGGCTGTATGCCTAGTATATTTTCATGCGATACCGCTGATGTAAAATCATAGCCATAGTTTGTAGTACCTATAATATCTTCTTTATTTGTACACTCAACATGATATGAGTGAACAAAATATAGGTAGTGGTTTGCATCTAAGCCAGTAAAGAGTGGATGCTCTTTTGTAAAGACTCTATTCCATCCCATATGAGGGACTTTTAGATTCTCTTCAAACCTACTTTTATTAAAAGCTTTTACGCCCCCTTTTATAAGTCCTAATCCTCTACTATCCCCAAACTCTTCACTACTCTCAAAGAGCAGTTGCATCCCCAAACAGATGCCAAACATATAGTTTCCACTTGTTGCATACTCTTTTAAAGCATCAATCATGCCTCTTTGGTTTAGATGTTGCATCGCATCTCCAAATGCACCAACACCCGGTAGTAAGAGCTTGTCATACTCCTTAAACCTATCTGGATTAGACACTACTACTGTTTTTTCTCCAAGTATCGAAAAAGCATTTTGAACACTTGCTAAATTTCCCATGTTATAATCAACAATTCCTATCATATTTCACTCACTGCTTTTGTAAATTTTATATAAACAGCTAAACTTATTATCAAAAGTGCAACCCCACCAATAATAAACATCGCATACATAAGCATTTGCGGGTCTGTTATGGCAAACTTAAAGACTAACATCAAGGCTTCAATGGAGAGTGCGATGATGATAGAACCTAAAAACTTAACCATAGTTTTATGTGGCCTTGAGATATCTTGCTCTTTGTTTCGCCCCATAATCTCCTCTTCTATAAGAGTCTTTGCCAAATCAAAAATAGCCAAAGATAAAGTAAGTAAAATGGTGGCTTTAAACATATCATCTATAACTAAATGCGAAAGTGTTATCTCATTTGTAAAAAAGCTCTTAACACCATGAGAAAAAAGAAGGATTGCAACTGCTATTAGTGCAAAAGCAAACATTACATAAGAGTATTTAAAAAGTCTTGTAAAAAAAGCATCAGAAGTGTTTAACTGAGCTATCTTTAAAACCTCACTAAGGGGCATGTCTAAACACGCTACATAGAGAAGTTCACTCTTTTCATTATAGATAGGTTGTGATGCTGTAACTGTTAAATCCTGAGTTATAAGGGACGGATATGGGTCTGTTATGGTACATCTCTCCTCCCTTACTGCACGATAGTAGTAGGCACGATCAGCTCTAATCTTGCCTATATCCTCCTCTTCTTCTTTTTGAGATGTAAATGTTGGGGATACCTGAACCCCTTTATAGTCTAAGAGATAGATGCCCTCACAGTTTTGTAAATCTGCTTTTATCTTTAAAAGACGGGGAACTATCATCTCCTGTGTGAGCGAGGGGAGTTTATTTGGAATATTTTTAGAGAAGAGATAGCAAAGATAGGCTCTTACTTTAGTACGACCTTCTGCAAAATCTTGAATATCGGATGCAACCATCTATTGACAAGCCTTGTGTTTAAATTTTTGCAATTATACCAAAGGCTACATAACATATGCTCATAATTGTAGAATTTTCATCATATTAAAATATCTTGCTGTAAGTATATTAGACACTTAAAAACATATGCTATAATTTTTTAAAAAAGTTAAGGGGTATTTATATTGTTCCATCTTTACTATAAGACTGCTGCGTCTAAACAGATATCAGATGTTGCCAAGTCATTTGACTTTTGTGAGGCACTTGATATAAGTAAAATAGATAAAGTCAAATATGCAGATGTCTATCTTGTAGAGATACAAAAGATAGAAAAAACTCTACTTCTGCGCATAAAAAAACTTCTAAACAACAAAAAGAACTCTTTGATCTACTTTTTTATAGATGAGTCTCCTAATCTAGCGCTATTTCAACTAGCATTTATTTTAAGTGTAAAAAATATTTTTACTCCAAAAAGTGAAACCTCAAAAGTTATATCTGAGATAAAAGCAGATATTTTTTTAAAAAAAACAACTGCACAAAATGAGCAGAGAGAACATACAAGTGTTGACTTTATAAAAAACCGCATCTACTTTATAGAAGTACTAAAAGAGAAGCTTCTTAAGAAGCCTTTGTCTACAGGCACCTGCTCTATCATAACCTTAAACATCGAAAATATGAGTACTTTGAGTAAATTTTGGAGTGAGTATGAGATAGAGATGGCTATTGGTGATCTACTTTTGCAAATCAAATTAGATATAGATGAACGCACTCTTCTTGCTCAATATAGCGATAAATTCTACATAGCACTTTTTGAGGGGCTCGACTTTGAAGCTACAAAACAAAAAGCCAACGCCATTCAAAAGCACATATTGGCATACACTTCTAAAGAGAAGATTAAACCCATCGTTAGCTTGCATGTTTTTGACGTAAATGATTTTGAATTAAATGATGCACTAAAAATTATTTCAGATATTGCAAAAGAAAAAATTTCAAGCAAAGATATAGAGACTCAAAAAATACACAGAGTCATCAACTTAGATAGTGAGCTTGATGATGAAAAAGTCATAGACATACTTTTACAAACCACATTTACAAACAAAACGCCCATAAAACTTCTAAATATCTACAAGGGTTTATGTATAAACAACCCTTCTATGATTATCAAAAAGACTCAAGAAGAGATATATGTTAGTTTTGAACAACTTCAAGGTACTGTTATGAACTTTGAAAAAAAGACTGTTATTCAATCTGCAAGCTTTACAAAAGATATAGAAGCAGATGTAAAACTCATCGACTTAAAAAAAAGAGTAGCACTTTTAAAAAATTTTAGATTTGTTGATGGAAGTGCAATTAGCAGAAAAAACAGTAGAGTCACCTCCTCTCAAAGAACGCCTATATCTGTCGTAAATAACAAAGGCTCTTTAAGTGGTGAGATTTTAGATATTTCTATGCACTCCATAGCTATAAAAACAAGAACTTCTAAGCAAGCACAAGAGCTAAACTCAACAGATGTTGAACTAAAATTTACTCTACCCATCAGAAGTTCTGAAGATGGATATATGAAACTAAAGCTAGATGCTAAAGTTATTTTGGTAAAGTGTAGTGAAAAGTATTGTAAGTTAGTTGTGGAGCTAAAAGAGACCCAATCACATGAGTCAATCTTGATGGAATATGTCTATGATCGGCAAAAAGAGATTATATCGGAGCTTAAAAAACAAAATATCATGCGAAATTAGCTATAATAGCGCCAATGAAAAAAGATATAAAACACATAGCCATAGTGCGGCTCTCTGCCCTTGGAGACATCGTAAATAGTGCAGTCATACTACAGTTTATTCATCAAAAATACCCAAATGCAAAGATAGATTGGATAACAGAAGAGATCTTTGCACCACTACTGCAAAATCACCCCTTATTGCATAAAGTCCACACCATAAATCTAAAAGAGCTTAAAAAATCAAAAAGTCTTACAGAACTTTTTAAAACTATCTCAAAGCTTTGCTCTTTAGGTAAATTTGATATCATCATAGATATGCAAGGACTACTAAAATCAGCCATAGTTTCAAGACTCATTGGCAAAAAAACACACGGTTTTGATAAAAATTCTTCAAGAGAGTCACTCTCAAGATTTTTTTATAACACAACTTCTTATATAGAGTATGATGAAAATATAGTAAAAAGAAATACTTTTTTAGCCTCTGATGGACTTGGATTTAAGATAAATGACTTGATGCTACTCAAAAAAAAGAGAGTTTTTGAAACTCAACTCTATCCACTAAACAAAAGTGGGGAAAAAAATATAGCCATAGTTATTGGTGCCTCCTGGGAGTCAAAGAAGTATCCAAAAGAAAGGGTAGCCGAGCTGTGTAGTGAACTAGGACAAAACTGTTATATCATTTGGGGAAATGATAAAGAGAGAGAAGAGGCTTTGTGGATTTGCAAAAATTCTTCATCTGCCATACTTGCACCAAAATTATCTCTGTTTGAGTTAGTCTCATTTATCTCTAGCGTCGATCTTCTTATAGGAAATGACACAGGTCCAACCCACATTGCATGGGCGCAAAATATTCCATCAATAACTCTTTTTGGTCCAACTACAAAGAGAATGATATATGTAACTTCTAAAAATCTATTTGTAAAATCACACTCAAAAGTAAATATATACAAGATAGACAAAAATGATTTCTCCATAGGAGATATTGAAGTAAAAAGTATTACAAAAAAGGCTCGGGAGTTATTAATATGATAGGATTTTACGCTTTTTTAATTTTAGAAAAAATTTTGATGCTTCTTCCAAAAAAACTTAGACGCTCTTTTTTTATAGCACTTAGTTTTATTGCCTTTAAGCTCTCAAAAAGATATAACAAAGTTATAAGAGATAATCTAAAGTTTGTTTATGGAGATGATGTTAGTGAAGAGTTTATACAAGATATTGCAAAAGCCTCCTTTAGGCAATTACTGTTAAATCTCCTTCACACTATGGAGATAAGATACTATAGCATTGAGGAGCTTGCAACAAAGGTTAGCTTCAAAAATGATGAAGTTGTAAGAAAAGCACAAGAACAAAATAGACCCATAATTTTTATAAGTGGACACTATGGCTCTTGGGAACTAGCAGGGGCTATGCTTGGTGCTTTGCGTGAACCATTTATGACAGTCTATAAAAAGATGAAAAACAAATATTTTGAGAAGTACTTACTAAGTTCTCGCTCAAAATCTCGCATGAAATATGTTGAGAAAAAGGGTGCGACAAGAAGCCTCTTAAAACATCTTCGTGCTAACAAGTCCGTTCTTCTCTTAATAGATACAAATGTAAACAAAAAAGAGGCCATCACAGTTGATTTTTTAGGTAAACCAACAAGCCAAGTAAAAACTACTGCGTACTTAGCACGAAAATTTGATGCGGCTTTGATCCCTATCCTTGTTCACGCCATAGATGATGAAAACTTTGTTATAGAGTTTTATGATGAGATAATCCCACCAAAAACAGATGATGAAGAGCAAGACATAAGGGTCTCAACTCAGATGCAAACCGATTGGCTCACACAAGAGATACTAAAAGATCCTAAACCTTGGTTTTGGTTACATAGAAGATTTAAGAATGATTATCCTGAGATTTATAAGAGCTAGAAGAATCTTCACACTCTTTTGTTCTAGCCTCAAACAGTTTTAAGATAGTTAAGAAAAATGCGGTAATTGCAGGTCCAAGTATCATCCCCCAAAAACCAAATGTTGCTAGTCCTGCTATGATTGCAAAAAAGATTATAAGCTCATTTATTCTTGTATCATCCTCTTTTAAGAGTCTGTTATTTATCTCTTTTATGATGAGTGGTTTTACAAAGGTATCTGCGATAACTGAGATAACTAAGATGGAGTAAATTGCTATAAAAATAGCATTTGATGTCTCTCCTATGGAGAACTCATAAATCATAAATGGAAGCCACATTAAAATCCCGCCAACCACAGGTATAAGAGATGCAAAACCATACATAATGCCAAAAAGAAGTCCATTGTATCCTATAAAAGATACGGCCAAACCAAACAAAACTCCCTCAAACATAGCAGTTATGATGATGGAGTAAAAAACAACACTCATAACTGAGGATATCTCTTTGGCTATAAGACTTGTTTCATGGACTGACATCTGAACTACTCGCTTTAAAAACTCTACTATATATGCACCGTTATATTGAGCAAAAAAATAAAAGATAATAGTTAAAAATGCATTCTTTAAAAACCCTGCACTAAAAGCACCTATGGTACCGGTCATAGATATGATTTTTGTTGCAAATGAACTTACATTCCACTCTTTTAAAATATCTTTGGAATATGGTTCTAAAAATGCAAGATAGCTTGGAGGATTTGCGATAAACTCTTTTACATAGGCTTCAAGACCTAGATAAACTTGTGGATCAATGTTTTTTAACTTCATAGTAAGAGTTGCCAAAAAGTAACCTAGAGGAGCAAAGAATAGAACTGCTAGTAAAAAACTAGATACAAGAGCTGCAACAAGACGATTTTTAAAGAGTTTATAAAAAAAACCTTGAATATCTGAAGTTGAAATTGCTAGTAGTGCAGCTATAGTCATCGTAAGTAAAAAAGGGGCATAAAGCAGATACATCCAATAAAGAGACGTAGCAAAAAGTATGGCTACAAAGTACTGTGGTTTCATTATTATCTGTCTCCTTGAGACTGTGAAATAACTCGGAAGTGAGGCTTCAGCCTCGCCTTTTTTGCGGGACGCATCGTGGAGAACGCCATTTGTTTGCGTTCCCAAAAGTCCCACTTCCAGTAGAAAACTATTTGAACAAGTTCCTCTTCAATTCCTCTCATAGGTGTAGGTGTAATTTTCAAAACAAACTTCCATCTTGTTGTGGTAAAGATAAGTTTAGTATCTCATAAGTATTTCTTGTAGCTTTTCTGCCCTTTGCAGTTCTCTCTAGGTAACCATTTGCTATAAGGTAAGGCTCTAGCACATCTTCAACTGTCCCCTCATCCTCGCTCAAAGCCGCAGCTATTGTACTAAGTCCCATAGCTCTTCCATTTGCTGATGCTAAGAGGTTTAATAGTCTTAAGTCCATCTCATCAAAACCATGAGAGTTGATGCCAAGCTCATCTAGTGCATATTGAGTTCTCTCATGTCCTATATCATTTTCGTGAGCTACCTCAGCAAAGTCTCTTACACGACGCAAAAGACGAAGTGCTATACGAGGAGTCCCTCTGCTTCTTTTTGCTATCTCTTTGGCCGCACTATGGAGTATTTCTTTGTTTAGCTTTAGGGAGGCTTGAGAGATGATTTGGGCTAACTCTATTGGGTTATAAAACTGCATCCTAAAGCTCATACCAAACCTGTCTCTAAGAGGGTTTGAGAGCATTCCAGCTCTTGTCGTTGCGCCTATGAGAGTAAACCGTGGCAGGTCTATCTTTACAGTTTGAGCGGCCGGACCGCTTCCTATAATGATATCTATACGAAAGTCTTCCATCGATGAGTAGAGTATCTCTTCAACTGCAGGTGAGAGCCTATGAATCTCATCTATAAAAAGGATATCGCCCTCTTCTAGGTTTGTTAAAAGTGCCGCTAAATCTCCGCTTTTTTCTATCATCGGAGCCGCTGTTACTTTGATGTTTGCATGCATCTCATTTGCAACTATAAGTGCTAGTGTAGTTTTACCAAGTCCAGGAGGTCCATAAAAGAGGACATGATCAAGCGCTTCTTGGCGTTTTTTGCTGGCCTCTATAAACACACTAAGGTTTTTTTTAATCTGCTCTTGACCTATATACTCGCTCCAAGCATCGGGACGCAAAGTGCGTTCAATACTATCTTCTTCAGCTGAAAAAGTCTCGATTTCCACTATTCTATCCATCTATCTCTACCATTAGCAACTTTACCATCAGTAAGTATGTTCCTCTTTTGGAAACTCCTTTTTTAAAACCTCATCAGCGTAGTTTTTCACAGCACTTCTTATCAAAGATGCACCATCCATATATTTTTTTACAAATTTAGGAGTAAACTCTTCAAACAATCCTAGCATATCTGAGAAAACCAAAACCTGACCATCAACTCCAGTACCAGCTCCAATGCCAATAACAGGGATATCAACACTCTGGGCCACTTCAGCTGCCACCTCAGCTTTTACACCCTCTATAACCATACAAAACGCTCCAGCTTTTTGCACAGCTTTTGCATCTCTTAACAAATGCTCTCTTTGGATACTATCTTTTCCTTTTACTTTATAACCACCCTCACTTCTTACAGATTGTGGCAAAAGTCCTATGTGTCCGCAAACGGCGATGCCATGAGTCGTTAGATACTCGATTATGTCAGCTCTACTCTCTCCGCCTTCTATCTTTACAGAGTCCGCTTGTGTCTCTTTATAGACTCTCATAGCATTTTTAAGAGCATCGTCTTTGTTATCATAAGTTCCAAAAGGCATATCACACACCACAAAGCTACTCTTTGCTCCCTCACAAACTGCGTTTGTGTGGTAGAGCATCTGCTCCATTGTTGCACTAAGAGTATCACTTTTGCCAGCAAAGCTCATATTTAGACTGTCTCCTACTAAAATCATGTCTGAACTTGATTCAAAAAGCCTAGCAAATAGTGCATCATAAGCCGTTATCATCACTAAAGGACGCACACCTTTTGTTTTTTGTATGGAAGTAATTGTCATTTTTTTATTCATAAAAGTATTTTAACCAAAAACTGATACAATTGCACTAAATAGGAGAATTACTTTATGGGCGTAAGAAGTGAGTTAGATGCTAACTTTGATTTTGAAATCGTAGATGAGTTTCTAGACCACTACACTATGATGGTTGAGAGCATGGAGGTTATGATTATGGATCTTGAAAAACCTAACAGATATAAGAGAAGTGTAGATGAACTTTTCCGTGTTTTTCACAATATAAAATCCGCATCAGGTTACCTAAAAATTACTTCTATGTCAAAGCTCTCAGCCTTTGTTGAAGATGCCTTAGAAGAACTAAGAGGGACTGAGGAGTTGGCAAGCAGTGAAGTCGTCTCTTGGCTTCTTGCCATCAGTGACACATACGCTCAGTGGTTAGAGGATTTAAGAGCTGATAATGAGCTAACTCACATAAAATTTGAGCTCTTAAAACTGCCCTCTTTAGAAAAATAAAATATTTGGAAAAAAATTGAAAAAATTAGTAGCATATATAACAACAACCTATCCTGAAAAATCATTTACAGTAGATTTAAGTCTATCACTTGGCGAGCATGGAGTTGATATGGTTGAACTTGGCGTTCCATTTTCAGACCCAGTAGCAGATGGTCCTCTTATAGAAAAAGCAAACCATATAGCGCTAAAGAGTGGTTTTAAGTTTAAAGAATTATTGGAGATATCCCAGATAATAGCCCCAAAAGTTGATACTCTTTGGATGGGTTACTTCAACAGCTTTTACCAACAAGATATGAACAAACTTTTACCACTTGCATCTAAACTTGGAGTAAGTGGACTTATCATCCCCGACTTACCATATGAAGAATCACTCAAATACAGTGATCTATTTAGAGCAAACTCTATAAGTAATATTAGTTTTGTAGCACCAACAGACTCTAAAGAGCGTATAAAAGAGATAACAAGCGATGCACAAAAATTTATCTATATGGTAGCATACGCTGGCATCACAGGTTCAGGGATAGCAGAAGACTTACAGCCTTTTATAAACTCCATAAAAGAGTTCTCAAAAACGCCCATTTATGTAGGTTTTGGAGTAAATGCAAAAACTGCAAAAGATAAAGCACAAGGTGCCGATGGTGTTATCGTAGGAAGTGCTTTTATAGAGATACTTCTAAGAGATGACTTAAATTATCAACAAAAAATTCAAAAATGTAATGAGTTAGCTAAAATCATAAAAAGTGAAATCAACCCTTAAGAAAAACTCTGCTCGTATGGAGATTTTAGCTTGTTAGCATCATCTCTTAGCTCTTTAAATACAAGAGCTTGAGCCGAATCTTTTTAGCTTTTTTAAAAGAACAAAAAAATGAGATACTTTAAAAAAAGCATAACAAATCATCACTTTCGCCAGCACGCTTTGTAACTATACTACTCCTTTAATCCATTTAAGCTTTTGAAAAACTAACCAATATAAACAAAATAAATGGAACAATATTTGTTTTTTTAGTGTTATTAAATTTGTTACCATTATATAAGGAGCTTATTATGTCCATAGCTAGTGTCACATCATCTTCACTTTATTCTGCATCTATCGTTAAAAAAAGATCAGAGACTTCTGAAATATCTACTGATGCGATTAGTTTATCAGCTGTAAGTAGCGATAGTGCTACTATCTCAACCAAATGGGGATTTAAAGTCGATGAAAACGGTTTTTTTAGTACTGATTTTAATAAAGCGGCAGGGATTCCTGATAATATCAAAATCCATAAGCAGCAAATGGATACTGTCGAACAATATGCTAAAATAGTTGGTTCAAACGATGACCCTGTTAAAGCACTTGGTAAAGTTTGGGATTTCTTTGCTAAAGTAGCTGGAAACACTCTTGATTCTGATGGAAGTATGAGCATTGAACAAGTTAGTAAAATGCCTAGAAGTTTTGAATTTACTGGCAGTTTATTTGATAACCCAATTAGCATACAACAAACACAAAAAGAATATCTTCAAGTAAGTAAAATATCTGGTGACATTCAAGGTATGTCGGAAAATACTTTTGAAACAGGTTTTAGATCATTTTTTGGTGAAAATATTGCTGTTGGAGATAATCTTCAAAATATTAAGAGTATATATCAAAACTATATTTCTCCTAATTATAATTCAAGTGAATCTAAAGATCAAATTAGTGTAGGTGAGCTTTTTGGAGCTTTTTGCACACAAACTATAGGTGGAACAGATCAAGCTACATATAATGCTACAAAAGCTTATTATAAATTTTTAGAAACTGGACAAGATTTCGAATCTTATCTAACAGATAAATTCGGAGCCGATTATGTAACAAATCTAGCAGATGGGATGAATATACATTTTGATGATCCTGATATGTTCGATACATTAATGAAAGAAATAGATCGTCATACAAAAGAAAACTACAGTAGTTATCTCTCAGGACAAAGCATTGCTAAAGATTCAATTCTAAGTAAAAATGATAATAACACACCTTCATCAGCCTATCAGACACTTAAAAATGCAAAATTACCAACTTCAGGTAAGTTGTTAAATCTTGGAGTATAGAAACAATAAAATTTAAAAAATGTGTGACCTAGCAATAACATCAGTTGTAATGAATTAGCAAAATCATCAAAAGTGAAATCAACCCTTAGAAAAACTCTGTTCGTATGGAGATTTTAGTTTGTTTGCATCATCTCTTAACTCTTTAAAGACCTTTCTTATCCACTCTTTGTAAGAGTCTTTCATAAGGTTTTTTAGAGAGTTTTTTTGTGCATCTATCATCATAACTACACTCTTTTTAAAATCCTCTTCATTAAATGCTTGATCAACCTCAGTCATAGCAGCATCAACTCCGACCCAACTAGCAGTCCCAGTCACAACTCCACAAAGCAGAGCCCACGGACCACTAGGCGCACAAAGGGCGATTCCACCCATAGATGCACCAAAAAACGAAGATGCTTTTATGGCTCCTTTTGCTCCAAACTTTAGTAGCATCTTACTCATTATGCTCTTTGAGATGGCACCACTAATAAGCAGGGTTCCCGTAGCACTAAGTCCTTTTTTTGCCATATCTCTTGAGTTTGCTTCAAATATGTCTCTAAAGTTTAACTCCAATGAGTTTGGCTTTATGTCATGTTCAATCTCAAGCAAACTAACAGTTTGTCTTAGTTGGCTCTGAAACTCTTGCATTGTTTTTTTTATACTTTTATCTATATCTCTTGAAGCCTCATCTACTCTTGTAGAGAAGTCGTTTTGATCAAAAAGGTAGTAGTTTATTTTTGTCATTATCTCATCTTCTAAAGCCTCAGTATTACAATCTTTTAGTTGAAATTTTTTTGGTAAATACTGGTTGTAGTATGGGGCTAAGTAATCGTTTTTATATCCGCAGTAAAGACTATAAGCTTTTAAAAAGATTCTGCTGTATTCACCTTTGATGGAGTAGTAGTACGCGCTAAGACCCGGCACTCCATCATAGACTTTTACAAAGACTCCATCTACATGCTTATCTATATCTGCATCTACCTTTTGAAGTAACAACTCAAGAGATGTGTTTAGCTTTGAGTCTATCACTCTATCTACATCTTTGTAAAACTTGTCAATCTTTGCTTGAGATTTCTTGATATGGTGTTTTTCATATAAATAATTTATGCTTGAGCTGATTATAAAAAGCAAGATTATAGTAGAGATAAAACCAAACAAGAAGTAGTTTTTATATCTCTGCTTTGTCTTTAAGATGGCATCTACTGACTCAAAACAAAAGAGTAATCTTGAGTAACCCCAAGCAAAAACACCTTGAGACACAAGAAGATAAAATAGCCAAATGTAGATGTTTTTTGAGTAATCTAGTGCCTCTAAGGAAGTGCTTATAAGCTTATATTCTAGAAGTTCTTTGTATCTTAGGTTTATTGATATAAAGTTTAGTATCTCGCAGTTAAAGGTTTTTATCTCGATGCTTGGGGTGCTAAAGTAAGCATAAACAACAAAAACTAAAACTAAAAAAAGTGTATTTATATATATGCTCCATCTTCTTGAGACTGCAAACAAAAACTCCTCTTTAACTCTAGTTGCTAAATACTTTTTTGTTTTTGCGTAGATTCCCCATAGCACTAAGATGTCAAAACCTAAGATAAAAAATATAAAAGCGTCAAAGTAGAGGCTACTTACTAGCATCAAAGTTGCTACTACAAAAGCAAGTATTAAAGAGATGAAAAGATTTAGCCAAACACTTTTAAAAATACTAAAAAGAGAGCTACTCTCATGAAAAATAGCACTAGCAACTGCAAGCTTTTTAATAAGTGGCATCTCTATAAGAGAGAGCATTAAAAGAGGGGTAAGGACAAATAGATAGAAGAGAAAAACTAAGCATGAAGAGCTCTCGGCTAGTAAAAACCAAAGAAGTAAAAACAAAAAAAGCATCAAGCTTTTAAACATCTCTACTTCTCTTCTTTTGTACAGACACCACTCGTCTGTGAGGAGTGTTTTTTAGTAAAGCTCTCTTTATTGTTAAGAAATTCTTCTGCTGAAGCTAAACATTTATCTCTCCCATCAATAATTTGAGTGTTTACCTCATAGTCTGGCAAAATTCCAACACCCTCTATAGTGCTTGAATCTGCTAAAAAGTAGTGTGCAACTGTAAGGCTTAAGGACTCATCTTTGCTAATGCTATATAACGATTCAACGCTCCCTTTTCCAAAAGTTTTCTCTCCAAAGAGTGTAGCACGATGATGGACTTGCAGAGCTCCGCTTAAAATCTCAGCCGAAGATGCTGTATTTGAGTCCACTAAAACTGCTAAAGGTAGCTCTGTGAGAGTCTTTTGTTTTGAAGCATCAAAATACTTTTTATCACTCTCAACTCTACCGATTTGAGTTATAATATTTCCTCTATTTAAGAACATATCAGCTACTTCAACTGCTTGAGACACAAGCCCGCCAGGGTTTCCTCTAAGATCTAAAATGATGGCTTTACTAGAGTTTTGATACTCTTTTATTTTACTAGATATTTTTTCAGCTATATTAGCATCAAAACTTGATATTTTAAAGTAAAGTATCTTGTTTTTTAGTCTCTCAAACTCTAAAGTCTCTATCTTAATAGTCTCTCTTTTTAGCTCAAAATTTATATATATGTCATCTCTTTTTATGCTTAAATTTACAAATTCTCCAACATCTTTACGTAAAAGCTCTATGGCTTTATCTAGCGAGATTTTTTCACAATCGACACCATCAATCTTAAGTACAATATCTGAGACCTTTATCCCAGTTTTAGATGCAGGTGAATTTTTTAGAACTTTTACTACAACAAGGGAGTTTTCTACTTTGCTTAAACTGATTCCAAATCCAACAAAAATACCCTCAGTTTTTATCCTTAGCTCTTGCATCTGCTCTTTATCAAGATAGCGAGAGTGAGCATCAAGCGAGTCCATGCAAGAGCTTATAAGCATCTCATAAATCTCGCCCTTAGAGAGCTCTTTTTTTATCAAATATTCAACTAAAAGTTCAAGTTTTTTATCTTCACTTTTTAATGAGTAGAGCTTTTGTTTTATTTTTTGTTTTTCAGATTTTATGAGATATGGTGTATTTTTTAAAAGTCCATCTATACTTTTAGAGATAAGTTCATCTTTACTAAAGGGCTTAAAATAGTGTTTTTCAATATTAAAAAGAACCTTTTCATACTTTATCTTTGCATCGGATGCCACAAGTGATGCAAACAAAATAAACACTAAAAAAACAACCCGCATCCCATCTCCTAATCTTTCTCAATCATAAGAGAAAATTCTACTATAAAATAAGCTTTTATGGAAATAATTTTTATTGGGTGTTCTGAACAATTATAAAATTAGATCCCTAATCAAAACAAGAGAATCGCTTTTTGCTATGCAAAAATGTTTCTTTAGAGTTCAGGATGACGGTTTGTTTGTTCAGAATGACACGTATCCTGTCATTCCGTGCTTGACACGGAATCTAGTTTGCAAACTAACCAGAGGGTTCTATTATTAAAACAAATCAGCGTTTTCATCTATCCATTTAAAATACTCTATTATGTCTTTTATCTCTTGATCTTTCATGTTCTGATTGGGCATTTTTAGGTTAAAAAACTCTATCATTCTTTTCATATACGGTTCATGAAACTTGCTTGTAGGATTTTTAATATACTCCGCAACCCATTGTTCTGCGTTTCTATGTCGTTTAAGAACACCTATTAAATCTGGACCAGAACTGACTCTTCCAATAACATGGCATCCCGAGCATCCTCCTTCACGAAAGGCTTCTTCTCCTTTTTTAGCTTTTTCCGATTTAGGTGTAGCCAAATGGGCTACAAGAAGATCTTTAGCCCTAATAGCAGAATCGGCAGTTTTAATCATATATTGCCAGATCATATTTTCAAAAAGAATTGCATTTTCAAAATTTTTCTCGTTGTATGCTTTTATTGCTTTTTCTTTTTCAAGAGCAATTTTTGAATATTGGTCTTTTGCATCGTCTACTAGATTTTTAACCGTAGAATACTTTGTATATTCTTTATCTTCAAAAAAAATGAAGAGTGATTCAATAACATTATTAGTCGCCTCATTGTTGGCTGTAATTTTTCGGTATTGTTTTTGCAACTCTTCTATAGACAAGCCTTTTATTTTAGTTTTTTGTATCCAATCATAGTTTTTATTTGGATCTTTAACTAGAAGATATCCCAGCATCTCTATGTGTAAAGCAGAACAAAATTCTGTACAATAGTAAGGAAAAACTCCTTCAATGTCTGCCACAAAATCTATCTGGACTGTCCTGCCTGGTTCTGTAGAAACATGTATATCATGATGGTCAATTGTAAATCCATGTGTCTCATCCTGAGCCCTTTCAACATTGGTTATATACATAGTAACTTTATCACCTTTATTGACCGTTATGTGCTCAGGATTAATATGTGAACGAACCATAGTAGAGTAAACATATACATGGTTTCCTTTTCTCTCAATCCGCTCTTCTCCAGCAAGCGTTTTTCCAATATGAGGTTTTCCTGTTTTTGAATTGGTTCCTATGTTGTATCTAACTTTTGTATGAATTTTACTTGCACGAATAGAAGCGGCTTGATGCGGTTCTCCAAGTGGAACAGGCATATCATAAAGAAGTTCCATCTTCTTTGCACCAATTTCTATAAGTTGATTGTTTTGCGGATGTAATGGTCCTACGGGTAAGAATCTATCAATAGAAAGTTTATTAAGAGATATAAGGTATTCTCCCTGAGGGTCTGCAGATTTTCCCTCCATAGCTTCAATATGCCCAACATTATAGTGCACATTTACTCTATCAATAAGTTTGAGTTTTTTATAATCCCACTTTACAATTTGTGAATCTACATATAAAGAACTATAGACTATGCCATCTTCTTTACCAAAAGAGTTATGTAGATGCCCAAGCCCAAGCTCCAACTGTCCATGCAAAGATTTTTTCATATCCAATATTGGTATACCATAAGTATCTCTTCCAATATACTCTTTGTTTTTTATTTGATTTAAAATTTTCTTAAAATCAAATACAGATGCATGAGTATCTAGCTTACCAGAGACAATAATAAGTTGACCATCTGGACTTACATCGAGTCCGTGAGGAGATTTATTTTCAGGTATTAAGAAGAGTGCATTATTTTTAACAGCTACTTCTATAGGTATTATTTTGTGTCCATTGATTACTTTAACATTTTTTTTATCTTTTGCAAGTTTGGCCAATTTCTTCCAGTTATACACATGTAAAAAATCCGTGTCATTTCGACTACATCCAGCTTCAAACGGAGGCAGACCTTTTTCTATTCCTCCCGTATAAAGTTCTGAGTTAAAAGAGTTTGTAAATGCCCAACCATCCGAAATACCCTTGCCTACATCTGTCAAATCTTGCATATAGGGAGGAAATTCAAGAGTAAAAGATTCTTCTTTTAAAATCTTCCCTTTCTCTCTGTTGAACTTCCAAAATGTTACTCCACCTCGATAAACATCTTCATAGGCTTCCATAGGATAGTAGTCATTTGTAAAAGGAGCCGGATATTGGCAAGATTCAAGTATATACTCCGTATTTGGAGTGACAAATGCACCTCCGTGGCTCGATTTAAAGATAGGATTTACTACAATTTGCGAAGTTTCAAAGTATTCTAAATCTATTACAGCGATTCTGGCATTTGCCTTGTCGTTTATAAAGAGATGTTTTCCATCATATTTACCATCAGTTTCAGAGAGTGCAGGATGATGTGTATCTCCCCAATTTATCTCTCTTCCTCTAACATTTCCTTGTCTCAAAACTTTTTTTGAATCAGTATCAAAACCATACCCTTGCCATGGCTCTGGAGTAAAAACTCCGATATATTTTAGAATTCTCATAGAGGGAATACCATAGACTAAAACTTGACCTGACTGCCCTCCACTAACAAATGCATAATATTCATCAAGTTTGCCACTAGGATTGTAAACTTTTAGTGCAGCAAGTGCATCTTTTTCAGTCAATCCGCGTTTTTTCATAACCTTTTTAAATTCTGACTGAGCTACTAAAGTTTGCGTCATTAAAAACAGCCCCAAAACTACGCTAGAAGTTGTTTGTAAATATCTTTTCATATCTTTTCCTATACTTTGTTATCTAAACATCTCAACCAAAGAGTATAATGTTTTTATTGATCTCCAAAAGTGGCTATCTCTTCAGCAAGTTTTTCCAATTCCTCATCTGATAAATATCCAAAGACAGCTATATGCATCTCTTCTTCATTTGCTTTATATTCAAGTGATTTTCTTAGCAACTCCTCTTTGCTTAAACCAATAAGTTTACTTCCCATACTCCCCTCTCCACTAGCTCCATGACATGGGGCACAATTACTTTTATACATTGAACTTACTTTAAATTTTCCAGCAGATCCAGCTCTTTTTTCTAAAGTTTTTATCTTTAACTCTTGTTCTTTTCTCTCATTTTCTCTCTTTTGTTCAATCACTTCTTTTTCTTCTTTTGTGGGCTCTTGTTCTTCTATAGTTATTGGTATTGTAACTTTTGTAGCATCTATTAGACTAGATACTTTTGCCAATGTATCTACTTCTATATCTGTTTTTAAAACATATGCACCTGTACCTATACCTATCAGTAAAGTAGCTATGAAAATAGAGTGCTGCAAAATTGTTGTTTTCTTAAACGGTTGTTTTTTTAACGATTTTGATTTTAGCCACCACGCTATCAGGGACAAAATACTAATAGCTACTAATACCCAAAAACCAATAACAGGATAGGCGTGCGTAGTAAATTGTGCTACTTTGCCATCTCCTAAAATAACTGGAGTAAACGGTTCAATCGTAATAGCTCCCTCATGGAGGTTATGTCCAAACCAATAGAGCCAATAGGCATAGATTCCTAAAAAAATAAAAGGTAAAAGCACAGGAATAATCATAAGTCGGTTGACAAATTTATTGTTATAAGTGATAAAAAACATAAAAATCATCCCCAAGAGAATAAGCGCGTAAGGAGCAAGGGTACTTTCGTATATCCCTCCTCTTTCCATAGGGGCCATTCCTACATAATGGTTAATAGTGTTCATTTCATGAACCTCTCCACTTAAACCATCAAAATGAATATATACAGGAAGTCCATAAGGAAAAGCTTTTTTAGGATAATTAGGTGCTTCTAAAGAAAAATTCCATACCGGCAGTGATGGGACTCCTATCTCTTCAGATATTTCAATCATTTTTTTTAAGTTAGCTCTTGCTTCTTTTTGAGTATTGACACTAATATATCTATCTTTTTGATAGAAATTCCAAAGCGGATAAACATATGACGGTATATCCTCAACTTTGTTATCTTTGATGCGCTCTAAGGTTCCATTGAAACCAACAGAAGGAATGATAAAGCCATACAACAAAGCGACTAAGGCAATGCCGGCAAAGATTCTTGACATCAAAGAGTAGATATTCACAATAAATTCCTTTTTACTTAAAGGTTTATTATATTATTAGTCCTTCAGTTTTTTTATTTATTTCTAAACTTTCACACACAAATTTCAATAAACCACAGCTTAAAGTTTAATAATTAATCGCAAAAAGAACAGCTCTTCCTTTACTATTTATTTTAATACTAAAATATTGTAAAGGGTTCTTTTGTGCAACTTAAAAAGTATATCAGCTTTGCCATGAATTGCATATTAAAAATTAGATTCTTAAACTTTTAATAAAGATCAATATTTTAAAGATACTCAAAGTAAAAGAGAAGATGATCGCAAACTAATAAAAAAATTAATCATAGAGGGTATAAACATGTAGTTATGAAGCTGTAATATACTTCCTAACTACCTCTCTTAAGAGCTTTTTATCTATCTCTATCTTTGTATCTGAGTAGATATTTTGCTCTATTGTTTCTATGATTTTCTTAACCTTTTCATCGTATTTGTATGGAAGTAGTTTTACTAAAAGTACTCTCTCATCCTTTAGAGATAAGCCCTTTTGCTTTTTTAGTATCTTCCATGGTTTTACTATCCCAATAACAAGTCCTAAGATCAACCCTAGCACAAAAACAAGTAGTGCCCATAGAGTTGACATACTTTGACCACTTTCCACTAAGACTTGTTCACTTGACTCTTTTTTTATAACTAGCTCTTCTTTTGGCTTTGAGTTATTAACTTTTATCTTTTGTCTTTTAGTTTTTATTATTTTTATCTCTTTTGTTTTAGGGTCAAAATATTTCAAGGTAAATGGTTCTATAGTAAAGTCATCTTGGGCTACAAAAGCTATTTTTTGAGTGAGTTTATTGCCATCAATGGAGATATCTTCTTCAAAAACATTAACTGAATCTATATATGGTTTAAAACTTTTTATATCCTCTAGATTTCCATCTCCTAAGACTTCTAAAGTAAGATTTAGTGCTTCATTTGCATTTATCTCATCTTTGTCAACATTTGCTTTAATGCTAAAGTTACCAACAAGTTCAACACCACTAGGAAGTGGCTTTACATCTATGTTCAACTCGTTTGAATAGTATGTTTTCCACTTGATTTTTGGTACCCACGAACCCCAACTATCTCTTGCATGACTTCTTGAAGCTACACTCATCTGTGCCTTTGAGATAGTTAATGCTCCTGCTCTTTGAGCTGCCATCTTGTAAACTACCTTTGTGACTATATACCCTTCCTTTTGCACTTTTTGTGGTTGTGATTCGCTCTTTATCCAAAAACCTTTTAACTCTGGTGCTTCAAACTTACTATCAACTGCCTCAGCCCCTAACTTTTGCTTAAACAAAAGAGTGACTTCAAAGGGCTCTCCTACATAAACCTCTTTTGTACTGCTCTGTAGTGACAAAACAAAGTCAGCATCAGCATTTGCCTTTCCTTGTGTCACTTTTATCTCAACTGCATTACTTTTATGCATCACTCCATCAACTTCTATCTCAATAGGCTCTATAACACAATCTTTTTGCGGTATAAACTTGTAGCTAAATGTATTGTTTCTTGAGATTTTACCATTTATCATCTCTATGGAACTTTGAGAACTTGTTGAGATTACATTTACACCACAAAGTGTTTGTATGACTGGTCTGCTTGCATTGGTTGAGCTTAGGTGCAAAGAGTAAGTTACCATCTCACCAAGCTCCACACTTGTAGCATCTACACTAGCTCTGACACTAGCATCTAAACTAAGTTTTAAAAGAAATAAAACTAAAATTATCTTACCAAGGTTTCTCATCACTCATCCTCTTTGTAGGTTTTTCATCACTTAGTTTATACATAAAACTACTGTTTTGTGTGTTTATCTCATCTAGCCATTTTTTTTGCTCTGCATCACTCATTTGTGTCTCTTGTTGCTCTTTTTGGCTTGTATCTGAGTTTTCATCGCTACTCTTTTCATCCTCTTTGAGTTCATCTAACTGCTCTTTTTTCTTTTCTTTTGCATCTTGCTTATCTTGTTTGTTATTTTCTTCTTCTTTAGCTTTTGTCTCATCGCTCTTTTTTTCTTCATCATTTTGGCTACTTTTAGAGCTTGACTCATCTTGGCTATTATCATCTTTTTCATCTGAATTTTCACTAGCATCATCAGATTTTTCTTTATCTTCTTTTTTCTCGTCTTCTTTTTGCTCATCTTGTTTTTGCTCATCTTGTTTTTTTTCTTGTTCTTTGAGCAGTTTTTTGACTCTTTCTAAATTCTCCCTAGTCTCTCTGTCCTCTTCTATCTCTAAAGAGTTCTCATAAGCCTCTACAGCCTTTTGAAGCTCTGATGATTTTGCATAAGCGTTACCAAGATTTGAGAGATTTTTAGCCCTCATCTCATCTCTATCAAACATAGCTCTCTCATAAGCTTCTATAGCTTTTTTATAATTTTTTTGCTTGTAAAAAGCATTTCCTGCATTAAAGTATCCCTCGCCCAGCTGAGACTTGTTCGCATAGTTTTCATAGATCTCTGCAGATTTTTTATACTCTTTCTTTTCATAAGCCTCTTTTGCATCCTCAAGCTCTATAAAGTCAAGCATAGAAGCTCTTGTCTCAACACTAAAAGAGATAAGTAGACAAAAGAGTAGCAGAGTTGGAAGCTCAGTTTTTCCCCTTTTTGAGATAGAGCTAGTAGCTATAAGAAGTAAAAAAAGTGCTAGTGCTAGAGGATAGTAAAAGAGTGGCTCATACTTATTTATCTCTTCGCTCTTAAGCTCTTTTTCTTTTGAGATGGACTTTATCTCTTTTAACATCGCTTTAACATCTGTGTTTGAGAGTGAGGACTTTATATAGACTCCACCACTCTCTGTAGCCAGAGAAGATATCTCTTTATTTAGTTTTGAGATGATTATTTTACTATTTTGCTTTATAAAGTTTCCATCTTCTTTTTTTACGGGTGCACCCTCTTTTGTTGCTATGCCAAGAACAAAGACCACTATCTTGTTTTTTTGAGCAAACTCTATCTCATCTCTGAAATCTATTGCATCTCCGCCATCACTAAGAATTAAAAGATATTTTTCATCTCTATTCTCATTAGTTTTTGCAAATGCTTCTAAGATGGATAAAAAGTCAGTCCCCTTTTGAGTTATGGAGCTAGTATCTAGTTGTTTAAGTAAAAAACTAACCGCACTACTATCAAAACTAAGAGGCGAAACAAGGTAAGAGCTTTTAGCAAATGCCATCACTCCAACTCTCTCATCACTCATCTCATCTAAAAACATTAAAGCCTTTTGTTTTGCTAGCTCTAAGCGATTTGGATAAACATCTTGTGCTAACATTGAGTCACTTATATCAAGAGCTATCATCACATCTGCACTCTTTGCTTTTACCAAGACCTTGCCTTCATCAAAAACTGGCTCGGCTAATGCTAAAATCATAAAAATTCCTATAAGTAAAAACAGAGCATTTCTAGCTCTTTGTGTCATTGAATTTGCGCTTACTCTTAGCTTATCCATAACCTCTTGTGAAAAAAATTGAGCCTCGGACTCTTTTTGAGTGAGTAGTAACCCAAAAAGAATGATAAGTGGAGGAAGCATATAGTATAAAAATTCAGGATGTAAAAAACTCATAAACTACCTCTTTTGTTTTTTAAAAAAACATATAACATTAGACTAAGAAGTGCAATAAAAAGCGGATAAAAGTAATAATATTTAGTATATGAAAATGTTTGAGCTTTTATCTCTGAGGTCTCTAGTTCATCTATCTTTTTATAAACTCTCTCAAGCTCACTAGCACTTGCAGCTCCAAAAGCTTTTCCTCCAGTCTCTTGTGCAATCTTCACCAAAACCTCACTATTATACTCATGAGGCATCCCGATGCCAATAGGGTAGACTTTTACACTCTCTTTTTTTGCCATATCTAAGGCTACGTCAAGAGGAACTTTGTCTATCTGTGGTGTACTATATCCATCAGTTAGTAAAATTGCAACCTTACTTTTTGACTCACTCATCTTTAGAAGATTTACCCCTTGAGCAAGAGATGTGTATAGTGCTGTATATTGCCCTGCCATGCCAATTTGTAGCTGAGAGACTATCTTGTTTAGAATGTTTTCATCATAAGTAAGTGGAGATGCTATAAAAGAGTAGGCACCAAAAACAACAAGACCAATATTGTCATTTTTTCTCTCTTTGATAAATGAGCTAACTATCTCTTTTACTACATCAAATCTTGTGGAGTATGGATTTGCATTGTCAAAACCCTGTGCTTGCATCGACTGAGAAGCATCTAGTATAAGTGCTATCTCATAACCATCTTTTGGCTCTAACTCATAAGGTTCATCTTTTATAGGCGACATCATAGCTGTTATGAGCATAATAACACCAAGCCACTTTAGAAAAAAAAGCACCCTTGAGGCGGAGACAGAATTGTGCATAAAGTCTTTTGTATGAGGAAAGTATATAGCAGAAGCTCTTTGCTTGCAAAAAAAGGCACAAGCTATAAAAAAAACGATTAAAAAAGCTAATAATGGATACTCAAAATAGATGTCCTCAAACATCAATCATACCTCGATATAGTTCTATATAACTTTTGACTTCATCATCAAAAGCCTCTACCTCTTTTTTATACTTATATGGTTCAAGTCTTTTAATTAGGTTTTCATACATCTTAAAGTGTCTAGGCGAATCATCTCTAAAAGTAAACCCAAAATGAGTGATAGCATAAGCCGCTTCTTTTGTTTTACTTAAATCTTGCGAAGCCATCAGCTTGTAATGCTCTGCCCGTTGGTTATAAGCATTTTTGTTTTTTATATATCTTACAAGAAGATAAACAAGCGCTAAAAGAATCATCGCAACTATAAAAATAGTACCTAAGAGGTAAAAAAATGAGTACTCTTCTATCTCAACTATAGTCTTTATGTCATGAAGTTCTATATCTTGCATCTATCTACCCTCAAAGAGTCTGCGAAGCTCTACGCTAGCACTCTTATGTGTATAAACTTTAGTAAATCTCACTCTGTGCTTTTTAAGAGTATCAAAGAGCTTATGATCATGTGCAGCCACTTTTTTTGCGTAAGACTCAACACTTGAAGCATTAAAATCTCCCTCTAATGTAGCTCCGCTTTGTGGATCAACTAGAGATGCAAAGCCCATTTTGGGAGGTTTTTCTTCTAAGATATCTCTAACTATTATCGCTATAACTTCATGCTTTTTTGCTAAAACATTAAAGTCTGGTATCTCAAAAAAATCTCCTATGATTACGATGAGTGACTTTCTTTTTAGTCTTTTATAAAGCGTATCGGTGATAACTTTAAAGTCAAGCTTTTGGTTTAATGCATCAAAATCAAGTATCTCTTGTGTAGTTTTTTGAACCTGGTGGAGTTTTTTGCTAGGCTTTGAGCTTGAAATTAGCTTATCTGTAAAGATATATGAACTTAGTAAGTCGCCATTTTTTAGAGTTGAATAGCCCAAAAGTGCATTTACCTCAGCAATGCTATCTTGTTTAAACTTCTTTGAGCCAAAGTGTACGCTTCCATTTAAAACAGATACTAAAACAACATTTAGTTCTCTCTCTTCACGAAAAACTTTTATATATGGGCGCTGCATCTTAGCCGTAATATTCCAGTCGATATGACGAATATCATCACCATGCATATACTCACGAAGCTCTATAAAGTCATAGCCCTCACCGTGAAATATAGATGGATTGTTTCCAATCATTTCACTGAAGACTTGTCGTCTAGCTCGAACCAAAATCTTTTGAAGTTTACTCAAAATCCACGCCTTAAGGGATAGCTACTGTCTCTAAGACTTTTTGAATAATCTCATCAGTGGTAATACCCTCAGCCTCAGCCTCATAAGAGAGTACAATGCGATGGCGCATAACTTCTTTTGCTACATATGCAACATCAATAGGAGTTACAAACTCTTTTGCTCTGAGATATGCCATAGCCTTTACAGCTTTAAACATATCGATACTCACACGAGGAGATGCTCCAAACTGTATAAAATCTTCAAGTTCTTCAAGTCCATAATCTTTAGGATTTCTTGTAGCACTGACAAGCTCTATGATATACTTTTCAACCTCTTCATCTATATGAACACTCTTTATTGCCTCTTTTAACTCTTGGAGTTCACTTGCGTCTATGACCGCTGAGATTTTCTCAAATGCACCACTAGAGATACGTCTTGCAATTTCCAACTCTTCATCTTTGGTGTTGTAATCAACTACAATCTTTAGCATAAATCTATCTAGTTGAGCTTCGGGGAGTTGATAAACACCCTCTTGTTCAACTGGATTTTGCGTAGCCATAACGAAGAAAGGAAGGTCTAACTTAAACGATGCATCGCCTAGTGTCACCTGCTTCTCCTGCATCACCTCAAGGAGTGCTGATTGAACCTTTGCCGGTGCTCGGTTTATCTCATCGGCTAGTAACAGGTTAGTAAAGATAGGACCTTTTTTGATTTTAAAGCTATTGTTTTGTGGATCATAAATCTCAGCTCCCAAAATATCTGATGGAAGCAGATCTGGAGTAAATTGGACTCTCTTAAAACCAAGTCCAAGTGAGGATGCTAATGCATTAACTGTTGTAGTTTTTGCAAGTCCAGGGACGCCTTCTATGAGGATATGTCCATCACACAAAAGTGCGATAAGCATACCATCTATCATCTTTTCTTGTCCTACAACTACTTTTGAGACTTCTTTTTTAATCTTTTGTATCTTCGAAACCATACTAAAATGACCTTATGTTAAATGTGTAGAGAAGTATATCTAAGCGTGGTTAATGATTTTCTACTAAATTAATTCCAATGACCTCGTTTATACCTTGAGACTTTATATCCTGTTCAAGATGAATTGAAGCATTTTTATATACACTCTCCTTTGAACCATTATATCTCTCTTTTAGTATTTTGCTCTTTCCACCAATTCTTTGGTTTTTATCATAAACACCGATGTCTAAAGTAATAACGGCTATCTTTATAAAACTACTACGATTTATATTATCACTAGTTTTAATTTTTATCTCTATAGCATCTTTTGTATCTACTACATTAAAACCATTTTGTGCAAGATAGTTTTTTATACTTTTTATAAACTTTGAAGATTTAGCATCCCCTTTTACAGAAAATTTCAAACTCTTTGCTTCTTTTAAAAACTCTTTTTGTTTTATCTCTATAAAATTTAAATTCCCTTTTTTATCAAAACTCTTATCTAATTCTGAGACTATAAGAACATTTGAGAGTAACTCACTAGACTTAAGAGATAGCTCTTTTTTTGTGTTGTATCTACTTAGTGCGTCTAAATCTTTTAGTGAGTCATACTTTTGTGTTATCTCTCTTTTTTGTGTCTCTAGGCTTTCTTTAAGCCCTTTTATAAACTTTACTTTATCGCTTCGTAGCATCACTGCAAACTCTCTATAGCTAACTTTGTGAGACTTGATAACCTCATAATTGTTTATGCTAATCTTTGAGACATCTGACTTTATCTGATTTTTAACACTTGAGTTTACAAATCCACCACGAACCTCTTCATTTGACTCATAAGAGGATTCTATAGTAGTTCCAAGCTTTGCAACCATATCGCTTAGAGCTGCTTTTATAGCACTCTCTCTATCCTTTGCTATAGCCATTCCATACATAAACTTACTATTATCGCTAGGAAGTGGTGCATTTATCCAAGCTGGCAGTGATTTTGCTTGTGGCATCGGAGTAGAAGAACCTAGGCACCCATTTAAAAGAAATAGAGCCAATAGTGACAAAATCAGAGTTTTAATATATCTACTTAGCACTTATTTGCCTCTTTGCTCTCTCTTTTTTATCGATCGAGTTATCTATCCTTCTAAGAGCTAAGTTTATCTCTTCTACTGGTCCCATAGTCAAGTCATCAGCCAAAGTATATGCTTTTTTTGCATGCTCTAGTTTTCCTTGGGCTTCTTGAACTACTCCATAAACATATGCAACCACATAAGACCTACCATCAAGCTCATCTAAAAGTTCTTGAAGCATTGACTCTGCTTTGTCCATGCGACCAGCCTTGATATACTCTAAAGCGTACTCAAAAATATCTTCTTGCCTATCAGTTACATTATCAATTTCTATCTCATCAAGAAGTGCTATTTCAAAGTAGATATAGTTAGGAGTGAGTTTATATACAAATTCACTTGCTATTGCCGAAGTTAGTCTATTTAGTGCTTGTCCTTTTGATAAAATTTCAGTGGAGCCTCCAAGACTAAAATAACCAAGCATAATAGGTTTACAAGAATCAGCAGAATATTCTTTACTAATAGTATCTCCATAGATTATAGAACCTGTCTCAACATCTACTATATTAATATTTGCAGAAACTGAGGCTTTTGTAGTATGGCAAGTTACTTTATAGTAACGCCATTTAGTACACCCTTTTTTAGTATAGTTTAGACACTCCTTTGCATCTTTTTTATATCTGCCTGACTTGCCACTAGCAGATGCTATCTCACCATTTATAACCGCTTGAGCACCTATGAGCTTACCAACCCTCGTAGCAGTTGTCTCATCCATTAGCTCAGATGATTGTAACTTTTGCTCAGCCATAATCTTGTCTAAGTCTTTTCTACTTACAACTGTAAAATATCTCTTTTGATCTAGTTTGTGCTTAGCTATTTGAGACTCTATCTTTCCTGAGAGACCATAACTGTCATTTTTAAAGTCACTTATTGCTATTTTTTTCTTTATAGCCATCTCTTCTACTTCAGCAGGCTGTAGTGCTTTTATCTTAATTTTTTGAGCACATCCACTCATAAACAAAACAGTGATAAATATCCAAAACATTAGCTTAGATGATATTTTCATATAATTTTTCCTCTTTAAAATCTCACAAATTTTAGTTAAAAAGCATTTAACTTATCTTGAACTTGCTCTTCTCTTTGGCATTTTTCAAAGACTTTATCTCTTTTTTCTCAATACTCTCTATAATCTCATTATATTTTTTTGCATCACTTAAAGCCAAAAGAAAAACTAACTCTTCTAAGGACTTAGCCTCATCTATCTTTTTATTCATAAGCATCTCGGCGGATGAGAGTTTAACCTTTTTTTTAAACTTGATTTTAGCAAAAAGAAACCCCGCTAAAAATGCTAACAGATAGTAGATATACTCATACTCTATCTCAAAGTCTTTTTCTTCTTTTTCTAAAAGTTCCTCTTTTTTATAAAGCTTTTTAACCTCAACAGCCACTTTGTCAAAGTTCAAAGATTTAAGTTTTTTCTCCTCTAAGTCGAAGTACTCTATCTCAATGCTAGGGATAGTAAAGTTACTATCGCTCACAAAAGCAAACTTTTGACTCCATGAACCTACATACCCATCTTTTGTAAGTTCTAGATTTTTTATGGGTTTTTCTTCTATAACTTTAACTCCATCTATGTCAAAATGAATTGCTTTTATTGCATCAAAATTTGCACTACCATCTATCTTTATCTCTAAATGATAAGGCTCATAAGACATAATGCTACTCTTATCCTTTTTTACATCAGCACTCAGTCTTCCTACAAGATTGCTTTTAGCATCTTTTATCTCAAGCTCTACACCTTTTTGTCTGATAATCTTTACACTATAATCTTCACGCTCAACATTATCTCGCCCTATAACGCTATTTTGGATGGAGTCTTTATTTGTTTTTTTCATCATAGTATCAAAAAAAAGTTTCAAATCTTGTGCTTTTTTTACATAGAGCAGATACTCATAAGTATTAACTCTTTTTTCATCTACTATGCTCTCATCTTCACTAAAAAGCAAAATTCTATGCTCTTCATTGTCCACAACTGGATTAAACTCTATAGTGTATGTCTGTGCACTGTCACTAAAATTACAAGTGTATGTTAGATGTATCGGTTCATTTGTCATCGCACTTCTCTTATTGGCCTCAACGCTCCACTCATAAGTAGATGCAAAAAGTTTTAAGCTTAAGAGCAAAATTAAAAATACTTTACCAAGGTTGTTTTTCATCTACTTGCCTCTTGTTTATAAGCTCATATGCCTTTGAGCTTAATTTTGTTTTGTTTGAGTTTAGGTCTATCTTTTTTTGAGCGGATGTTTTTTTAGCATCTTTGGCATCTGAACTTCCACTACTAGCACTTACGTTCATATTTGAGCCTCCACCCTCTTTTTTTTTCTTCTTTTTTTTACCTTTTGATAGAGATGCTTTTTTAGAACTCTTTTTAAACTCTGCTTGCTTCTGCTCTTTTAAGCTCTTTACATATCTTAGGTTGTCATCAGCCTCTTTTGAGTAACTAAGAGTGAGTGATTTCATATAGGCTTCTTTTGCTCTTTTATACTCTTTTAGTTTTACAAGTGAGTTTGCCATGTTGTAAAAAACTATAGATTTAAACTCAGCATCTGAAGATTTTACCATCTCATAAGAGCTAAGAGCCGATTCAAATTCGCCATTTTTGTAGTGGGCGTTAGCGAGCTTAAACTCTTTAATGTTTTTATCTGCAAAGTAGTCTAAGATGCTTGCATCTAAACTAACCCCAAAGAGAAGCAAAAAAGCTATAACATATCTCTTTAGAGTTGTGTTGCTCACCAAAAAAATAACTATTGCTAAAAAAACAAAATAATAAAAAAGCTCGATATTCTCAACTACACTCTGCTCACTTTTCTCATCTTCACCTCTTTGAGATCTCAGTGCATTTAGTAGCTCATCAAAACTCTTAGTATATACACCATCAGTCGCTTCGCTTAGTTCTTTGATGGCTTCATTTTCCCTACTCACTACAATATTTCCCGCCGCATCTTTTAAAAACTCGCCACTCTCTAGGGCTATACTATCACCCATCTTTGTAGCTAACATAAAAATATTTACAACTAAGCCTCTCTTTTTGGCAAACTCGGCTTCTTTTGCATAGTTTGACTCATCTGCTCCATCACTAAGTATCACTACACTTGGGTTTTTTGACTTTGACATCTTTGCCATAAGTTCTAAGGCGCTCATAACAGAGCTACCTTTGGTTACAATCATATTCTCATCAAGAGAACCAAAGAGATGTTCAAGCAGCTCTCTATCTTGAGTTAGTGGTGATAAAATAATGGCATTAGTAGTAAAACCAACCACTCCAAACCTGCTCTTCTCATGGGCTCGTATAAGACTCTTTAGCGTCCCTTTTGCTTTTATAAGTCTTGATGGATAGATATCTCTTGCTTGCATAGAAAAAGATAGATCAACTGCAATTATCACATCACTTAACACCATCTCTTTTTTTACAGGTTCTTGAAGTATTACAGGCTTTGTAAGTGCAACTATTATAAATACAAATGTGAGGACATATCCATAAGCTCTAAAACTAAAGCTCTTAAAATCGCCCTTTGCTATTAATGCCACTAAAAACAAAAAGAGCCAAAAGTACTGGGCTGATAAAAAGGTCATCTCTTAATCTCTCTATAGATTAGATAGAGTAAAAGTATAGATGCTAAGAGTAAAAATATCTCATAGTAGTACTCTTTTAAAAGATAGTCTCTACTCTTAATCTTTGAGGATTCAAGCTTATCTATCTGTTCATAAACATCTTTTAACTCTTTAGCAGTTGCAGCTCTAAAAAACTCTCCATCAGACTCTTTTGCTATCATCTCTAAGAGTGCCTCATCTGCCTCACCCTCATGTCCTACAGCTATTGTATATATTTTTATATTTTTTTCATTTGCTAGTTTTATAGCATCTTTTGGCGAGATACTTCCGCTGTTATGTTCCCCATCACTTAGTAAAACGATAATCTTACTCTTAGCACCTGATGTCTCAAATGCACGCACACTCATAGCTATCGCTTCGCCTATTGCTGTGTTTTGTCCAGCCATTCCTTGGTTAGTGTAGCTTAGCATCTCTGAAACTATCTCTTTTTCATAGGTTATAGGAGATGCTATAAAAGCAAAATCTCCATAAATCACAACTCCAACATTATCTCCTAGTCTTTTTTTTATAAATTCTGCTGCAATTGTCTTTGTAAGTTCAAACCTGCTTAATCTTTTTCCATCACTAAGCTCATCATCAACATCAAAACCAGATGAATTCATAGACCCGCTCGCATCAATGGCTAGTACTATATCCTTTCCCTCTCGGTTATAAGGATTGTCTCTATCAACTACGATAGGGGATGCAAGAGCCACACAAAGAGAGATAAAGATAAGTATCTTTACTATCCACTCTCTCTTAAAGAAGTTTTTTTTAGCCCTTAAGAACTCCAAATGCACAAAATATCTGCTTTGTATCTGCTCTTTACATTTATATAGACAGTAGATTATTGGAAATAGTAAAAAAATAAGATAAGGATACTCAAAACTATAATAATTCATTAGATGTATTTTACCTAAAAAAGAGATTTTTTCATGAGTTATTGCAACTCTTTTAAAACTTTTAACAATTTCATAGCAATTGTCTTGACATAGAAAAACTATTTGCCTATAATTTCGGCTCACAAACAAATTGTTTGTATTTCGTCTTGTTAGCTCAGCTGGTAGAGCACGTCACTTTTAATGATGTGGCCGATGGTTCGAATCCATCACAGGACACCATTTTTTGATTATTTGCACCTCAGCTTTAAGCTCATGTACTTTAGTACACTTCGCTAAAAACTTCGGCACAACTAATTAAAAACAAATTATTTTGTACGCAAAACGAGCAAAAGCCCGTTTTTACTACGTTAACACTAGGTTTTACTCAGCGTAAAACTCATCGAAATAGTTCGATTTTGATAACAGCATACAAAACTTTACAAAACAAAAGTGGCCCCATCGTCTAGCGGTTAGGATCCATGGTTTTCATCCATGTTACAGGAGTTCAATTCTCCTTGGGGTCACCACTTATACTCCCCTATTTTAGGTACTTCCAAGACTTTCAAAAAGTAACTTTAAGAAAAATACAACAAATATATAACATTGTATACAACTTTTTTATCTCCCATTCAACAACTAAGTGCGGCAATCTAACTTGTCAATCTTTTACTCATTTCACTAAAAAATACTTCATACAAAATTTTATAGTTTAGTACTTTTCTAGGTCTATGATATTACTATTTGACATGCAATATGATTGCAATTTTCTTCAATCATAACAAACGGTTATACATTTCTTTTCATTAACTTTAACATGATAAACTTCTGAAATAACATAATCTTATTATGCTTATAAATTATCCAAAAGGAATAGATATGAAAAGTAAGTATACACTATTAACAGCAACACTTTTAATTGGAACCTTGCTCATGACAGGTTGTAGTTCACACAAAGCTAAAGCACCAGATAAAAAAACAACAAAAACTGTTAAAGAGAAGAAGGATTCAGTTATTTCTTCTAAAGAAGTCACAGATAAAAATAAAAGTTTGCTAAATAAGATTTCAGCAATAGAAGCCAAAATAGCCACTCTTGAGAAAAAGATTGCCCAAACTGCGTTAGGTGAAGATAGAGCTAAACTAGTTAAAAAGAGAGCTCAATTAGAACAAGAAATAGAAGAAATAAAAAAACAACAAATTAAAAATGCTAAAGCATTTCAAAAATCTCGACAGAACAATACAGTTAAATAAAGTAAAAACGGATGGCTTTATATGTTTTGGAATCGTCAACTTTCAAAACTTACAGCCTAAATTTTTAAAATCTGTATAAATTCAGTATAATAGTAAACCAACCCTAATTAAAGGAGATAGATATGAAAAAATATAAGTGTTCATTTTGTGGATATATTTATGATCCAAAAGTAGGTGATCCTAAGGGAGGGATAGCTCCCGGAACTTCTTTTGAAGATTTACCAGATGATTGGGTTTGTCCAAATTGTGGTTCAGCTAAAGAGTACTTCAAACCCTTAGAGTAAAATTTATCTCAAAGAGTAGTCGATGGGAACATTCAAAGTCAAATCTTCTTTTGGCTTTGGAAATTTTCCAGATAGATCTTCTATAGTCTTAATTGCCGAACGGCTTAGTATCTTACTCTTTGAAGATATAATTTCAATAGAGTGAACTTTTGCATCTTTAGAGAGTACAAACTTCACTATGACTTCTCCCTCTTCTTGCATCGCTCTTGCTCTTCTTGGATAGTAAAGATTATCTCTTAAGAGTTGTACTATTTTTGCAAGATGTTCTTGCATATACTCTCTCTCAAGTTTTGCTTTTTTATTCTCAATATCTTGAACTTTTTGCTCTTGTGTAGCCTTGGGTACTTCTTTTATGCTCTGTTTATCAGTTTTCTCAAAACTCTCTTCTATGACTTTTTTATCTTTTGCAATTTCTTGCTCTACTATAGGTTTTGGCATCACTACAGGAACTTCTTTAGCAATCTCTTTTTTAACAACTGGTTTTGGTATAGGTTTTGGTTCTGGCCTTTTAATAATTGGCTTAGGTTCTACTGTAGGTTTAGCTTTTGGAAGAACGGGTTTAGGTTCTAATATAGGTTCTAGTTTTTTAATGATAGATTTGGGTTTTGCTATAGGTTTTGGTTTTGGAAGGATTACAGGTTTTTGCACAACTACATTGCACAACTCTATACAAACTTTTTTCTCCGCTATCTCTTCTTTGGTCGAAACTACACTTTTATATGTAAAAACAACTAAAATTGCTATAAGAGTATGAAATGCTAAAGATAGAAAAAATGAGCTACTATGTCTAATCATAGTGCTGATAATATCAAATTATATGTTATATAAGAGTTAAATGAAGAGGGGAGACATCGAACTTTGATTCGAAAAGGGCAAAAGCAAAGAAATTTGCTTAAGAGGTCCTTCGCAGTTCGGTCCTTCGGACATCGAACTTTGATTCGAAAAGGGCAAAAGCAAAGAAATTTGCTTTTGCTAATCCTTTTCTCACATCATACCTGGCATTCCGCCCATTTGTGGAGGCATTCCTCCGCCCATGTCTGCATCACTCTCTTCTTTTATTTCATATATAGCCGCTTCTGTCGTTAGAAGTAAACTTGACACTGATGTTGCGTTTGTAAGAGCAACACGAGCTACTTTTAGTGGGTCTATGATTCCCGCTTCAAACATATCTACATACTCACCAGTTGCTGCATTAAAACCAATGTTTGGATTTTCGGCAATCTCTACCGCATTTACAACTACACCAGCATCATAACCTGCATTTTTAGCTATTTGTTTTATAGGAGCTTTTACAGCACGGAGAATAATCTCACAACCTATTAGTTGGTCACCCTCAAGATCATTAAGTTTAACTTTTGCAGCAGCACGTATAAGAGCAGCACCACCACCTATGATGATGCCCTCTTCTACTGCTGCTTTTGTAGCTGATAGCGCGTCATCTACTCTATCTTTTTTCTCTTTCATCTCAGTTTCAGTTGCAGCTCCAACCTTTATAACCGCTACACCGCCACTAAGTTTTGCAAGTCTCTCTTGAAGTTTCTCTTTGTCATACTCACTACTCGTAGCTTCAAGTTGAGTTTTTATCTCAGAGATTCTAGCGTCTACTGCTTCTTTAGTTCCTGCACCGTTTACTATAACTGTGTTGTCTTTATCAATAACTACGCGAGATGCTTCACCTAGCAAAGAGATATCAGTACCCTCTAAAGTGTGTCCTGTCTCTTGTGCTATAACAGTTCCATTGGTAAGAGTTGCGATATCTTGAAGCATCGCTTTTCTTCTGTCGCCAAAACCTGGAGCTTTAACAGCAGAGATATTTAAAACGCCACGAAGTTTGTTTACAACTAGAGTTGAAAGAGCCTCACCTTCGACATCTTCAGCGATAATAAGAAGTGGACGAGAAGTCTTTTGAACTTGTTCTAAAACTGGTAGAAGATCTTTTAGTGAAGATATTTTGCTATCGACTAGTAAAATCCAAGGATTTTCGATCTCAGCAGTCATTTTTTCAGTGTTTGTAATAAAGTAAGGACTTAAGTATCCACGGTCAAACTGCATACCCTCAACAACCTCTAACTCATCAGAAATTCCCTTAGCTTCTTCAACTGTAATAACACCATCTTGACCAACTCTCTCCATAGCCTCAGCTATCATATCGCCAATAGAAGTATCAGAGTTTGCAGAAATTGTAGCGACTTGAGCTATGTCTTGTTTGCCACTTATTGCTTTGCTTGATGTTTTTAGGTTTGCTAATATTGCCTCACAAGCCTTGTCCATCCCTCGTTTAACTTCAACTGGATTAGCCCCTGCTGTAATGTTTCTTAGCCCCTCACTAAAGATAGAGTTCGCTAAAACTGTAGCAGTAGTAGTTCCATCACCCGCTTCATCAGCAGTGTTAGATGCTACTTCTTTTACAAGTCCAGCACCCATATTTTCTAGTTTGTCTTTTAGTTCTATCTCACGCGCAACAGACACACCATCTTTTGTTATGATAGGAGAACCGTAACTTTTTTGGATCAGCACATTACGACCACGAGGTCCCATTGTAACTTTTACTGCATCTGTTAGTTTTTCAACACCACGAGCCAGTGCATTTCTAGCACTATCTGAAAAAATTATCTCTTTTGCCATGTTTATTAATTCCTTTTACTTTTATTTGATTTATATGCTAAAACAAACTAGTCCGTTTTAGCAGCAGGGAAAAATGTCCCTACAACCCCCTAAAGCTACGAAAATAAATTTTCGAGAATTAAAAGGTGTTTTACTTGTTTGATTTATCCAATGATTCCAAAAATATCTTCTGTATCTATCACTATATACTTCTGTGAATCTAGTGTAATCTCATTTCCTGAGAATTTACCAAATACAACAACGCTACCCACGCTAATATCGCTAACTTCTTTGCTAATGGCTACAACAGTTCCTTGTAATGGTTTTTCCGTCGCATTGTCTGGGATGATAATACCAGATGCTGTTGTATTTGATTCGTCTTGTCTTTTTACTAAGACCCTTTTGCCTAATGGTTGAAAGTTCATTAATTCTCCTTTTAAAGTTTATGATTTGAGATAGTAATATTACAAAAAAAAGGTAACAAAGTCAATAAGTTTAGTAACACAGACTAAACTTTACTTACAAAATGTTATAAATGTTATTTAGTCTATGCCATTACAAGCAATTCTTTTTCCACAAAAGCAAACTTAAAGTTTTCAAGTTATATAATTCCGACCTACAAAACGGATGTCAAGGTAGCTCAGCTGGTTAGAGCGCTGGTCTCATAAGCCGGAGGTCGGGAGTTCAAGTCTCCCTCTTGACACCATCCAAACCCTCTAAATGCAAACTTTCTAATTTGATTGAAATCTTCTTTTTTTAAAGTGTCACTAAAAAGATTATTGCAACTATCCTCAGTTAACCTTTAATCCACGTTTATAAAAATTTGCATTAGATATTAGAATGGGCGTAGTGATACTTCTATTAATTCAAGTATAGATAGTTTTTTTGAAAAAGTCTTTGAAAATTCGTTGTTGAGGAAGTTTAAGTATGGTGCGCCCGACATGATTCGAACATGTGACCGCTGGTACCGCAAACCAGTGCTCTATCCAGCTGAGCTACGAGCGCACACCATCTCTGTTTAAAGAGGATGAAATTATATCTACCTTAACTTATACTATTATAAAATAGCAACTATTTAAAGTTAGAGCTTAGTTTTACTCAGTAAATCTTCTATTTTTTTCTCTTGTAAGTAGAGCTCATGCGTTCTTCTCACATAAGCCTGAAGTAGTTTTTTTAAGTCATTGTTTCCATCTTTGTTAAAGTCGTTTGCCATATTTTTTTCTAAAAAAGGAGCAAAACTATCCTCTACATCAACATCAAAACGGCGACCTCCTATAAGTAACCCTATTTTTTTACTCATACAACCCTACTCTAAGATGCTTTCTATTTTTTCAACTATCTCTTCTATCTCCAAATCTTTCATCAGGTTTGCTTCTACCAATTTTTCTATCTCTGCATCTTTAGCTTGATTTTCGGCTCTAAGCGTTATGAGATCTGTACGAAAAGTTTTATTTTCTTCTTTTAAAGAGTTATAGCTTTGTAATATTTGGGATATTTTATCATTTAGTTTGTCTAAGTTTGTCTGATTTTGCATAAAGATTCCTATATATTTTATATCTATATAATTCTATCACAAAAATTATAATCTTTACTTCACTCTTTTAAACAATAGGCTTGGATTTTAAAAACTTCGCTAAAGGGGCATAATATAGAAGCTTATTTAGCTTCTATGACTTTTTTTAACTCATCCTCTGAGTCAATAGTTTTAATTTTTGTAATTAAACCATCATCGATATAGACAACAACAATTTGCTCATTATTTATCTCTGCTCTGTAAGGTGCTGCCTTTTTTTTATCGTCAAGCAATAAAACAGTGTGCTTAAAATCCTTGAGCCCAGGTAGTATAAACATACTTCTAATTAGTGATGGGGCTGCGCTTACATCTGCAACAAACTGTGTATGATTTTGGCTTAAATATGTAGGGGACTGCGTTACAAAAAAATCATTACAAGTATGTGCGACATCTTTTGAAAATGCAAATATCACTTTTTTTGTAGATGCTTCTATTTTATGTACTTTTTCAAACTGATCGCTTAGAGCCACATCTGATAGACTCTTTCCAACAACTAACTTTGGTTCGATTGCCTGTTCTGGTGCGGCTGTTGAACTACATCCAATAAAAAATATTGATACAAATAATCCAACTATTATTTTTTTCATGACTCACTCCGATTTATTTTTTGACATACTACAGTATCTTAATTTTAAATTATGATGCTATTAAAATCTAATTATAATTCTTGATATTTTTTAAAGAACTTTTTCCTATCTTTGAATACTCATAGCAAACTCTTCTATAAGTTTTTTAGGCTCATCTTCAAGTCTTTTTTTAACCATCTGTGCAAATACATCAGGATATATCTCATATACTTTGTTTTTCATTGACTCTAACGTTACATCTACTATATCTTGCGGACTTGTTTTTGGCATCGGTGAACCCTCTGTCATCCTAGTCTCAATCGGCCCAGGGAGCACCTCATAAACCTCACCACCAAAGAGTCCAAACTCAGCTCTAAGTGCTTGTGTAAATGAGTGTAGTGCACTTTTAGAAACGCAATAGTTTGCCATTATGGGGAGGTTGATTATAGCCAATACCGAAGTGACATTTACAACTGTTCCTTTTGAGCTTTTTAGTTTTTCAAAAAGTGCTTTTGTTAGGTTGCTAGTTCCCTTTAGATTCACTTCTATGTCCATAAAACTATCATCAAATAGTTTAGTGTTTGAATTAACTCCAGCATTATTTATAAGCACATCAAGCTTGTCTATCTTTGTTACTGCTTTATCTATAGACTCTTTTGATGCAATATCTAACTCTATTACTTCTATTGTCTCACTCAAATCTTTGATGTTTTGTAAACTCTTAATATCTCTAGCAGTACAATATATCTTACTTGGATTTAACTCCAAAATCTTCTCTACAAAAACACTTCCTAAACCGCCGTTTGCGCCTGTTACCAATACAACTTTATTTTCCATTTTTTTTTCCTTTATTTTAAATTTTAATATTTTTTAGTCACTTCATAGATATCCTTTCTTCTATCATTTAAGTTTCTTACACTTCCAAACTTATTTAGCTCTGTAAGCAGGTCTATATCAACATCGGCTATAAGCACCATCTCGCTATTTGCGATAGCTTCTGCTTTGATGCCATTAGTAGCAAATGCAAAGTCACATGGTGTAAATACTGCTGATTGAGCAAATTGCATATCCATATTGTGCACATTTGGTAAGTTTCCAACACTTCCCCCAAGAGCTACATAACACTCATTTTCAATAGCACGAGCTTGTGAGCATAATCTTACACGAGAGTATCCATTTTGAGTATCTGTTAAAAATGGTATAAAAAGAATATCCATTCCCTCTTCTGCAAGCAGACGGCTAAGTTCTGGAAACTCAGCATCATAACAGATAAGTATCCCAATCTTTCCACAGTCAGTGTCAAAAGTCTTAAGATTACTTCCACCTTGCATGCCCCAGATTCTTTCCTCATCTGGGGTTACATGGATTTTTTCATATCTCTCTATACTACCATCTCTTCTACACAGATATCCAACATTATAAAGATCTCCATCTTTCATCTCCGGCATGCTTCCTGTAATGATGTTGATATTGTAAGATATAGAGAGTTCAGAAAATCTTTTAACTATAGTTTGTGTATGTTTTGCCAACTCTCTTATGGCATCAGGCTCTGACATATGATTGTTCTCCGCCATCAGCGGAGCGTTGAAAAACTCTGGGAAAAGAGCAAAGTCACAGCGATATCCTGAGACTGTATCTAAAAAATACTCCGCTTGTTGCATCAGCTCGTCCAAGTTTGAGTAAGGTCTCATCTGCCACTGTACCAAACCTAAACGAACTATCTTCTTTTTTGTTGTAGCTTTTTTATTTGGGCGTTCATAGTAGATATTATCCCACTCAAGCAGTACCGCAAACTCTCCAGAGTCTAAATCTCCCTCTAAGTATCCTTTTAGGATTTTAGATGGATGAAAATCATTGGAGATTTGAAAGTTTAGTACAGGATCATCAATCTCTTTTCTTTTTACTTTTTCTATATACTCTTTTGGTGATATCTCATCCACGTACTTATGATAGTTTGGGATTCTTCCACCAAATGCTATGCCTTTTAGATTTAGTTTTTCACAAAGTTCTTTTCTATAATCATACAAACGACGCCCTAAGCGAAGCCCTCTAAATTCCGGTTTTACAAAAACATCGATGCCATATAAAATATCTCCATCATCATTATGCGTACTAAAAGTGTACTCTCCTGTGATTTGGCTATATGTATGATGGTCTGAAAACTTATCATAATCAACTATGATGCTAAGTGCACAAGCAGCTATCTCATTATTTACTTTAATAACGATCTGACCATCAGGAAACTTCTCAGTTAAAGTTTTTATCTGACTCTTTGTCCAATATGAATCTGGCAAGTTAGGATAAGACATTACCATCGCTTCTTGCAATTCTTTAACATCCTCTAGTTTTAAATACTCTAGTTCAATATTTTCAATCTCTTGCATTTTTGGTTTAAACCTCAAATCTTTATTTTAGTGATTATACAATCATTGGAGGAAAATTATATGACTTTTTGAAAACTAACTCTTAGTAGCACATTTTATATAGTTACCTCTTTTAAAACATAATTTTATAAATACCACTAATCAGGAGAACTAGTTATAAAATATTTACAGTTTCAAATGTTGATAGTAAACTAAAAATCCTATAATAATTAATAATAATGAGGCAAAAATTTCTATATGCTTTTTATATTTTGCTAATTGCACAGCAATACTTGAACTTATTTTAAAGATAAATAGGTAAAAAAATAAAAATGGTATTAAAACTACACCCAAACCAAAAGAAATCCCATACAGTAGCGAAGTGTTAAAATTAGTAGTTATAGAGCTTAGTAGCACAAGAGACATCAAAGGAGCACAAAAACTAAAAGAGCTAAAAAATCCGATTCCTAGATATCCTAAAGTAGATATCTTTGAATTTGTGCAACCTTTTATACAGGATTTTTTAGCTCTTAGGGCTGTGAAAAAAAGCCAACTACCAAGCAAAATAATAAAAGCACCTAATATTTGTGAAAAAAAAGAATTTTCAATCATAGATTTGACTAAACCAGCTCCAAAAAAGGCTAAAACTGCTATGAGAGTATAAGCAACTACTTTAGCTCCAAAAAACTGAACTAAAATTTTCATAGTTCTTGATCTATCTTCTCCATTAGCTAGTAAAATAGGACTCATTACAGGCATACAACTAATAGCGCAAGCAGTTGCGCCTAGCTGTAGACCCATAAAAAATATAGAAATAAACATCATCTATTATACTCGTAAATATATAATTTCATTTTTTCCTTCTTCGTCTATTCTTTATTGATTCTACAAAAGCTTCAATCCTTGTGCTCAACTGTCCTTGTTGAGAAGGACTATAATCACTCTCAATATACAAAATAGCAATACCTGCCTTTTCCATAGCTTCAAGCACACTTCTTTGTTCCATCTCATATACTGTACATCCTGCGAATGCTTGATATATAACAGCATCAGCCTTATAATTTTTTACAAGATCAATAATTCTTCTTATACGATCATCATTAGTTGTAAAAATTGGACAGGTACACGCTTTTAGATACTTATCTGAAATGGAATCTATCATATCATATAAATTCCACTCATCAACAGCTACCATATCATTAAACATTCTGTTTGAACTACAAGTTTCATCAGCTACAATCAAAGCGTCCGATTGTTCTATAATAAGAGGTATCTTATAGTTTGGAAAGATAGGTGGTGAGCCTGTAAAAACAATTCTTGGACTTCTTTTTCCAGCAACAGTTATTTTTTTATCTACTCTTATTTTCATCTCTTTGAGTAAAATTTCCATAGCTTCAGTCCAGCTATCTATCTTATCGAAGAAAAAAGCGTTTGTTATCAAGAACATATCTAACCCTAAAATAGGGAGAATTTCTTCTTTTCTATATTCTGACAATTTATGATAAAGTGATTGTGCATATCCTATCTTTTTTATTGAAGCTTCTAAATTTGATTTTGTAAGTTTTTTGTTTTTAAACTTTGATAATTCAACTGCAAATTGTTTTATACTTTTTCTCCAGTATTCACGACTTCCTTCGCTCTCTTTTGTACGAGGAAAGTCAACATCAATGACCTTAAATCCATAATTTCTTATGATAGTCCCAGCTTTTGTTTTTTGATCACAAGTAGTAGGAGAAAATACAATATCAGGCTTATCAATAAAATTGTTTGATGCAAAGTGTCCAACAGTAGCTTTTACTAATGGACAAGCCTTTTGCGGTAATAAATCGCTTCCTATTTCATCATCTGTGTAAAATCCATTGCATAGTCTTATAGGAACTCCATCTAGAGCATAAATAATTTCAGAGGGTATCTGTATACACATAGTTCCTACTTTTGTTTTGTCATTATGGAGTGATTCATTTTTACAGTAAACTCTTTCAAATAAATCATAAAAATAGTTCATACTTTCAATTGGGGATTTAAAATCATCTTTAATACTATTTATAACTTTTATTGCCTCCATAGCTTTATGTCTGTTTTGTTTCTCTTTTGGTGTTTCAATTGTGCGCTCAATGTTGCTCATTTAATTCCCTTTTTTTATCCATAGCCATCCTAATTATAAATCCTTCTTTTGTTGATTCAAAAATAGTTTTTCCAACAAAATTTGCTTCTAAACAACCCTCTTCTGGACAAGCTGCAACACATTTTAAACACAATGTACAATCTTCGGTTACAAGATTTTTACTTGTAACATCATCAGCTATTTCTAAAATATCCATATCACATGCTCTATAACAATCACCGCATTTTGTACATTTGCTGCCATCTTTGTAAAGCTTTAAAAGTGCTGGTTTTGAAAAAGTATACTGCAACGCGGCCATAGGACAAAAATAACAAAAAAATCTTTTTTTTATAAAAGACCCAACTAAAAATAGACCAACGATAATCATTCCCAAAGTAGTCATTACAATCTCTGTTTTAGAGGAAAAGTCAATATAAAATTGACCAAAATCACCTGTAAAAGCAGGTATCAACATCCTTCCCGGACAAATATCACAAAAGGGCATTGATAGTCCATTTGGAAGTGTTGGAAGTCCAAAAACAGAATTTGAAATCATGACAGGAATTATCAAAAGTAAAATCAATAAAATCCACTTAATCGATTTTATCTTTGCTCTGCTAGACCAGTCATACTGTGAAAATCTTATTTTTAACTTTTTTCTAAAAGCTGTAATCCAGTCCTGCATTGTACCAAGCGGACATACAAAACCACACCAAGCCTTATTTAAAAGCCAAAACCAAACTATAAACATTCCTAATGAAATTGAAAAAGCATATCCGGCAAATCCTAAAAAAGTTTCCCAATGGTGATTTAAATCATGCTGAAGCATCCCAAGATAACATTTTCCGCCTGTTCCATCTGAGTTATACACACATGCAAATGTAGGCAATTTATCACCCAAATCAAACCCAATATATCCACCATAAACAATCAATAAAAATGCAACTATTTGAAACCAAAAACGAAATCTTACAAGATTCATATTATTGATTTTCTTTTTTAAATTTGACACCAATACTCCTTAAAATATAACTTCTCTATTTTTCATCAAACCATATGTCTTTTGGTTCTTTTTTCTTTTTTCGTCTGTAGTAATAGATGCCTAATGAAAAAACAAGCATTACACCGACAACTACATAAAAACCAGAAAGTTGAGAAGAGTATTCAAGAGGTGAAGTGTGAAAATCAAATGGCAGAGTCATTGTATAAACTCTCTTTTTATACTCTTTGCCATTATAAATTCCACTTATATTTTCTTCATAACTAGCTTCCACTAGTAAAGACTCTTTATATCTTTTATTGGTTTTTATATCAGCATAAGTATTTCTTGGTATTTCAAAAGAGACAATTCCATCACTATCTGGATTTATCTTGTTTGTCCAACCTTTTTGAGTATAGACTCTTAAAGGTATATCTTTTTTTATATTACTCTTAAAATAGATCTTAAATGGCAAGATATCACCAGAGTATAAACAGCAGTTAATGTGATGCTTTCTTATAGGTTTTTGTAAGATTACTTCAAATGGTATTTCAGATAACGGCTCTTTTGCATAGTGAGTACCAACCGTTTTACCACGCACCTCTTTTACAAGTGCATCTTTTAAGTCACCATAAACATTATATATGCGTATGCTAGATAACTCTATATTTAAAACTTCATCTTCTAAATATAGATTTTTAAAAAAAATATGATAGCTTCCTTTGTATGGCACATCAAAAGGTATTTTTCCATTTATAACATTTGTCCTTGTTACACTATTATCCATGTCCCGTATAAAGATTTCTGAGTCATTAAAACTCTCTATTTGCTTACCATTAGGATAATTACCTTTTTTTATTAACAGCTCTTTTTCATTTGTTTCTTTATTTTTATATTGATAAATCCATGTTGAAGCGTTTAGTACTATGGGCAAAAATAGAGACACTATAAGGATAGCTCTTTTTAAATTTATTATAAGATTCATCGTTAAAAACTTATTTTAAGAGTTGCCATTACAACTCTTCCTGGGGAGTTATGATATTCTATATACCCTCTATCAAACAAATCATCTACACTTACTTCAAGTTGGCTATTTTTAGTTATGCTTCTTGATAACTTTAAATCAAACAGAGTGTAACTCTCATATGCACTAGATTCTGTATTTGCATCATCACTATAACGTTTTCCCACATATCTTCCACTAGCAATTATATTAATAATTTTTGGGTTCATATACTCAATAGAAACTGAAGCTTTATTTTTTGGAACATATGTTAAGTATTTGCCCTCTAGTGCACTGTTAGCCTCAAATTTTTTGATTTTTGATTCATTGTATGTGTAGTTAGCCATTGCTTTTAACGCATCTGTAAAAGTATAATCAACTTCAAGCTCCACCCCTTGAATCTCTACTTCACCCACATTGGTTTTCTCTTTATAATTTGTACTTGAGGGATCAAGCGGGTCTATAGAATATATAAAATCCTCAGCATCACTTCTATACGCTGTAATATGAATATTGCCATTTACAATTTTTTGATCTACTCCAATTTCATAAGAGATCACGGTCTCCGGATCTAAATTTGGATTTCCTGCATACACATTCGAATAATATACCCAATTACTATAGAGGTCACTTACAGTTGGTGCTCTAAATGCTTTACCTATAGAGGCTCTTAAAGATGTTGATTTAGTTGCATGATAAACTGCTCCAATTTTAGGACTAAAAGCATTAAATGTTTTCTCCTTATAATTTGTATCAATGCTATTGACTTCATCATGCATTTCACCGCTATGATTTTTATAGTAATCTATTCTTGCACCAATGTTTAAAATAAATTGTTTATTTACAAACCATTCATCTTGCGCAAATATTCCATAATAGTCTTGACTTCCTTTTTTAAATATAGTATCACCTGTAGCGTAAATATCTTTTTTTTCTGCATAACTATTTTTCATATCAACCCCAGCCGTTATAATATGATCTTCTATTGGAATGGTATATTGGGCAGTTGCACCATAATCATCGTTTTTACCTTCATCTTTATATTGCAATTCTGTTTGATAAGTCGCATTATATTTTAATGAGTCATACGAATTCTCACCGGGTTTACTGTAGATAGTAATTTTCATATCTGATAAATTGTCAAAAAATTTTGCATAAGTTGCTTGAAGTGTATGCATTGTCTTTTCGTATGGATTATAGCCACTAGGCACATCTAAGCCACCCACATCTTGATTATGATAATAAATATAAGAAGCTGTGATATCTGAAGTGTCGTCAATGTCATATGTAAACTTTATATTTGCATTCTCTCTCTCAACACCTCTTTTGATAGTATTTTCTTTCTGATTAGCAGCTACATCAGTTATATATCCATCACTTTCTGCTATTTGACCAGATAAAAAATAACCAAATTTACCAACCTTTCCAGTAGTAGAGATTGAACCTATCTTAGTATTCATGCTTGCATAACTAAGAGCAATATCAGTTTTTTGTTCTTTGGGTTTTTTAGTAATAATATTAATGACACCACCCATTGCATTTGAACCATACAGTGAAGAACCGGAACCTTTAACCACTTCTATTCTTTTTATTGAACTCATTGGAATCTGATTCCAATCTACAGCGCCCGTATATGGATCATTCATAGGAACGCCATCTATTAACACTAAAGAGCGAGCATCGCTTCCCCCAAAGCCTCTCATATATACCTTATTGCTTGTATCAACAGACATTAATCCCATGCTGTTTCGTATATTTAAACCGGCAATATTTTTTAAACTTTCATTCGCACTTAAAGCAACTGAGTTTTCAATATCTTGTTCTGTAATGATATTAATACTCGCCGGCACATCAGAAACTTTTCTCTCTGTTTTTGTAGCTGTAACAGAGACTTCACCCAAATCTGTTGAATCAGCATTTGCTACATTTAAAAATATTGCAACAGCAATCAAAGATAAACTTATACCATTTACTTTTGTCATTTTTCATCTCCACGGTTTATATAATATATAGCACCAATGTTGATTAACTAAAATAATGATAAAATCATCTTGGTGCTTGTCGCCATTCCTTGCCTTGTAGTCGCCAAACTAAAATCATGGCAAGGAATTTAGAAGTTTAAAGTATAGCAACAAAGTGTTAATTTTATATTAAGTTTAATTCCAATAATTAAGTGTATTTATAAATCTTTACTAAAGAAAATGTATATTCATACATTTTTAATTATAGGTTGATTTACAAAATTAATTGCGTTGTTTCAAAAGCTTTAGATGCTTCATTCTTTTTTTAAAATTTAAATGACAATTCACCATAAACAGTTCTTCCCGGAGTCATATCAGACTGAAAGTATTCTTTATCAAATAAATTATTTATAGAAAGTGATGCACTTAAATAATCTTGTATTTTATATCCTATCTTTGCATTGACAATAAAGTATGATTCATAAGCGCCATAGACGTCTTTTATAACATCTGTATTATCATCTGTTGTATACATATCATCTACATATGAACCTATGATTGAACCATTCCATAAAGCAGTATTTCCACTTACCCCTATATTGAACTGTTTTTCAGGTACATAAGTCAACTGTTTCCCGACACTTGCCGGTTTAGAATCGTTCTCTATCATTTCTGTCTTGTTATATGTGTAGTTAGCAAACATATTTATGCTCTCTGTGATTGCCTGTTTAACTTCAATCTCAAGTCCTTTTATCTCTGCTTTACCAGCATTTCGTTTTTCACTTAATGTAGTACTCACATCTGTTGAATACATCATGTCATATAAAACATTTTCATAATATGTTGCTTTTAGTTGAGTTTTAGTACTAAATTTTTGCTCAAAACCTACCTCCCAAGATGTTACTGTCTCCGGTTTTAAGTTTGGGCTTGATTGATATACTTTTCCAGAAGAAGATATCCATGTCGAATACATATCACTTAAAGATGGTGCTCGAAAAGCCTTCCCCCAAGAAGTCCTTAGCGTCGTGCTTTTTGTAGGCAAATAGACTAATGATACTTTAGGACTAAAATATGAATCATGTCTTTTTTCGTAAGTTGTGTAATTATCATTTATATAGTCTTTAAAATCACCTTCTGTCTCCCAATAATCGTATCTTCCGCCAATATAAGCTATCAAATTTTTTGTTATATCTATCGTGTCTTGTATAAAGAACGCTTTTGTGATACTCTCTCCATTATTCTCTCTTTGCAAAGTTGTTTTGCTATCATAATCTCTCCAATTCGTTAACGTATTGATATCTTTTTGCAACTCATTTCTAGTTATATCTATCCCTGTAGTTATATAATTATAATCACCCAATTGAAAATTCAACTGCGCAGATGCAAATGTTTTTTGACTCGGTATATCAGTAAATTTTCCAGGACCACCCTCAGAAACAGCTCCTGTTGTTTGAGAGACATACCAATAGTCATTTTTAATATAACTTGCCTTAGCCTCTAAATCCATAGTATCATTAAATGTATTCGTATAATTTATTGTGAATTTATCAGATGTTTCACCGTTTGGACCGAATAAAAAATCTTTTTCTGAAAGTGTTGCTTTATTTGCTACGTCAAGTTGCACACTTCCAGAGTAAATGGGATTGCCAGAACTATCAGTTAAGTAGGTATTGAAACTATTATATTCTGTTTCATCTTCATGATGATTATAATCAAATATTATTTTTGAATTATTATTAATATCATAAAATATTTTTACTCCAATATTGTCTTGTTTCCAAGATTTTTCACCTTTATCTCCCACAATATACTTAGCATTTCCTTTATAGTCAGTAGTTAATTGCTGCCCAGTCACATCAACTCCACCTATGCCACTACTTGGTGTCTTGATAACAAGGTTACTTATGTATCCATCACTTTCTTTATGTCCGTAATTAACACTAATGCCTAAAGAATCAAAAAATTTATCTTTATATGATAATTCTAGGTTTTTATAATTATTACTTCCGTACCCTGTTTTTATGTTGAATTCTTGTTTCGTCGGTTCTTTTCGTATGATATTGATAACGCCGCTCATTGCATTTCCACCGTATAATGATGAAAAAGGTCCCTTAACAACTTCAATCTTTTCTATATCTTCTACGGCTATACTAGACCAGTTTACTCCAGAAGAAAAGGCGTTGTTTATTGATACACCATCGACTAATACAGCAGTTCTACTATATTGAGGAATACCTCTTAGTGTAACTACATTACTCCAACTATTTGGGGTATGATCCGCATCTGATCTAACATATACACCTGCTACATCCTTTAGTGCTTCATCTGCTCGTTGCACCTGCTTATTTTCTATCTCTTTTGAAGTTATTATTTCAATACTCGCTGGTGATTCAGATGTCGTAACTGCTGTTTTTGTCGCCGTTACGGAAACATCTCCTAAATCTATTGAATCTGCATTTGCTACATTTAAAAATGCTGTAGTAACAATCAAAGATAAACTTATACCATTTACTTTTGTCATATTTTTCTCCTAATTTATGTTTTGATAAAACAACACCAAAATATAATTTACGATTAAATTAATGAAAGTAACAATAAAACAATATTGGTGCTTGTCGTAACATTCCCTTTCTTGTAGTCGCCAAACTAAAATCATGACAAGGAATTTTGAAGTATAAAGTGTAGCAGTGGAGTATTAATTTTATGTTAAGTTTAATTATATTTTTTAAGATAATTAGTTAATTTTTATCAAAGTATTTAACTTTCACATATAGACTAATGATAATGGCTATATAACATCCAAATTCCTTACTATTATCTCCATTTAGCTATAATCCCATCAATGAAAAAAGAAGCAAATTTTAAAGTCGTATCTCCTTATCAGCCAGCTGGTGATCAGCCAAAAGCTATAGAAGTTTTAAGTAAGTCCATACTAGATGGAAACCGCTACCAAACCCTTGAGGGTGTGACTGGGAGCGGTAAGACTCATACTATGGCGCGTATTATAGAAAACGTGAAAATGCCAACTCTCATCATGACTCATAACAAAACTCTCGCAGCTCAGCTCTATAGTGAGTTTAGAGAGTTTTTTCCAAACAACCATGTGGAGTATTTTGTATCTTACTATGACTACTATCAGCCAGAGGCTTATATCCCAAGGCAAGATCTTTTTATAGAAAAAGATAGTGCTATAAATGATGAGCTTGAGCGTCTAAGACTCTCCTCTACTGCAAATCTTCTCTCTTATGATGATGTCATAGTCATCGCATCAGTCTCTGCAAACTATGGTTTGGGAGACCCAGAGGAGTATCTAAATATGGTTCAATCTCTAGAAGTTGGAGATGAGATAGCTCAAAAAAAGCTTCTTCTTCGTCTCGTTGAGATGGGTTACAGCAGAAACGATAGTTATTTTGATAGCGGTCACATCAGAGTAAATGGCGAGACTATGGATGTTTACCCTCCATACTTTGAGCAAGAAGCTCTGCGTATAGAGTTTTTTGGCGATGAGATAGAGGCTATGTACACTATCGATGTTATAGATAACAAAAAATTAGAGGAGCATAAAAGGTTTACTATCTACGCAACTTCACAGTTTAGTGTCTCTCAAGAGAAGATGGCGGTAGCGATAAAACGTATAGAAGAAGAGTTAGATGATAGGCTTGCATTTTTTCAAAAAGAGGGAAAAGTAGTAGAATACCAAAGGCTAAAACAGAGAGTGGAGTTTGACCTTGAAATGCTACAAACTACAGGAATGTGTAAGGGCGTTGAGAACTACTCAAGACTTCTTACAAACAAAAAACCCGGAGAAGCTCCCTTTACTCTGCTTGACTACTTCGCGGTAAATCACAAAGACTATCTTGTCATTGTAGACGAGTCTCACGTTTCGCTTCCACAGTATCGTGGAATGTACGCAGGAGACAGAGCTAGAAAAGAGGTTTTAGTAGAGCATGGTTTTCGTCTTCCATCAGCGCTAGACAATCGTCCCCTAAAAGCGGATGAGTACATTGTTAAAGCCCCCTTTTACCTCTTTGTATCAGCCACTCCTTCTGAGTATGAGCTCGAACTCTCTAGTGTAAAAGCTGAGCAAATTATCCGCCCTACAGGCTTGCTAGACCCTATCTTAGAGATAAAACCATCTGATAACCAAGTAGAAGACATTCATGATGAGATAAAAAAGATAACTGCAAAAAATGAGAGAGTACTTATAACGGTTTTAACAAAAAAAATGGCAGAAGCACTAACGAAATACTTAGCAGATTTGGGCATCAAAGTTCAGTATATGCACTCAGATATAGACACCATAGAGAGAAACCAAATTATTCGCTCGCTCAGGCTTGGCGAATTTGATGTGCTCATCGGCATCAACCTGCTTCGTGAGGGATTAGACTTACCAGAAGTCTCTCTTGTGGCAATCTTAGATGCGGACAAAGAGGGCTTTTTAAGAAGTGAAACTGCACTTGTTCAAACTATTGGTCGGGGGGCTAGGAACTCAAATGGTAAAGTTATCTTATACGCAAACAAGATAACGGGCTCGATGCAAAGAGCAATTGACAAAACTAATGCAAGACGAGAGATACAAGAAGCACACAATAAAAAACATGGAATCGTCCCAACTACAACCATAAGAAAACTAGATGCTAACCTAAAACTTGAAGATCATGGTGGTATTTACCAAAAGCACAAAAAAATGGATAAAATTCCAGCAGCAGAAAGAAAAGTCATAGTAAAAGAGTTATCTCTAAAGATGAAACAAGCTGCAAAAGAGTTAAACTTTGAAGAAGCAGCAAGACTTCGTGATGAAATCACTAAAATAAAACAACTTTAAACAAAGAGGCACAAGTGACGAGGGCTTCCTGCCGAAGGAAACTCAGCGTTAGCGTAGGTAGCGGGATTATTCCCGATACCGTGACAAAATAGAATAAAGGTTTCCTTTATTTTATGAAATAAAATCAAGGAATATTAAACTTGGAAGATACATTTAGCAACTTAGCCACATACGGATACATAGGACTTTTTCTCTACTCACTAGGTGGTGGCTTTGTAGCGATTATTGGGGCAGGCGTTCTCTCTTTTTTAGGTGAGATGGATCTCTCTTTGTCTATTTTGATAGCTTTTGTTGCAAACTCTCTAGGAGACTTTTTACTTTTTTATATGGCTCGCTATCAAAAAAGCATGATGATGGATGGACTTAGAAAACATAGAAGAAAGTTAGCTCTAGCTCATGTTTTAATGAAAAAATACGGTTCTTCGATTATATTTTTGCAAAAGTTTGTTTATGGCATAAAGACGCTCATTCCTATTGCTATTGGTCTAACAAAGTATGAGTTTAGGAAATTTGCAATTTTAAATGTTCTTAGTGCTGCAGTTTGGGCCTTAGCATTTGGACTTGGCAGCTACTACTCTGGAAGTGTTTTAGTAAAAGTGGCTTCATTTATTGGCGAAAAACCTTGGATAGCACCTATTATTTTAGTGGTTTTTGGAGGTTCTTTGTGGCTCTATATGGAAAAAGCCACAAAGCGTAAGTAATAGCTTCTTTAGAAAATGAAAGAATTGAGTTTCTTTAGAAAACGAGAGACTGTGAAATAACTATAGTTTTCTTCTGGAAGTGGGACTTTAGTCCCGCCCAAAAGGCTTAAAACTTTAGTTTTAAAGCCACTCAAGGCGAGGTTAAAGCCTCACTTCCAACTCAACTCTATAACTTTGGTCCATATGGTGCAAAGTCTGTATGCTCTTCTGTCTGGTACTTAGTGTAGTTCTCTATAAACATTTTTGCTAATCTATCTCTTGTAGTATCAAAAAGTTTTTTATCGCTCCACGCATTGCGAGGGTTTAAGATATTAGGATTTATATCTCCTAGAGTTTTTGGAACTTGAAGCCCAAAGACTTCAATAGTATCAAACTCACTATCTTTTATAGTTCCATCTAGTATAGCATTTATGCAAGAGCGAGTATTTTTGATGCTCATGCGTTTTCCAACACCATAACCCCCACCAGTCCAACCAGTATTTACAAGATATACATGAACATTGTGTTTGTCTATTTTCTCTCCTAAAAGATTGGCATAAACTGTTGGATGAAGTGGCAAAAAAGCCTCCCCAAAACAAGCTGAGAAAGTTGCAACTGGCTCAGTTACACCTCTCTCTGTCCCAGCTACTTTTGCAGTATACCCGCTTAAAAAATAGTACATTGCTTGCTCTTTAGTAAGTTTTGAAACTGGAGGGAGTATCCCAAATGCATCAGCAGTTAGGAAAATTATGTTTTGCGGGTGTCCAGCCATCAAGTCTTCTTTATGGTTCTCTATATGTTCTATTGGGTAAGAGACACGAGTATTTTCTGTTTTTGAGCTGTCTTCATAATCAACCTCTCCCTCTCCATACATAACGACATTTTCTAAAAGAGCATTGGTTCGTATAGCATTATATATTTCAGGCTCGCTCTTTGCGTCTAGATTTATAACCTTAGCATAGCATCCACCCTCAAAGTTAAAGACCCCGTGGTTATCCCAACCATGCTCATCATCTCCGATAAGAGCTCGTTTTGGATCTGTACTTAGTGTAGTTTTACCAGTTCCGCTAAGCCCAAAGAAGAGTGCAGTATCTCCATCTTCTCCAACATTTGCAGAGCAGTGCATTGCAAGTTTTCCCTCTAGTGGCAACCAGTAGTTCATCATAGAAAAAATCCCTTTTTTCATCTCACCACCATACCAAGTACCGCCTATAATGGCTATGTTATTCTCAACATCAAAAAGCACAAAAACTTCTGAGTTTAGACCATGTTCTTCCCATTTTTCATTTACCGCTTTACAAGCGTTTAGAACTGTAAATTCTGCATTAAAAACTTCTAACTCTGAGCTAGTTGGGCGGATAAACATATTTTTTACAAAGTGGGATTGCCATGCTATCTCAGAGACAAAACGAACTGATCTCTTAGATGCTGCAGAGGCACCACAAAAAGCATCTGTGACGTAAATATCTTTTCCTGAGAGTTGTTTTTTAGCAACCTCAAGAAGCTCTTGAAAAATCTCAGCAGAGACCTTTTTGTTTACGTCCCCCCAAGCTATATATTTGTTTGATGGATCGCGATCTACAAAGTACTTATCTTGTGGGCTACGACCTGTAAAGATACCTGTATCAACCGCAGTAGCACCCGTCTTTGTCTGAGCACACTCACCGTTGTCAAGTTCATGTTGTATAAGTTCATCATAGCTTAAATTATGATGAATTTTACCAATATTTTGTAATCCTAATTCTTCTAACTCTCTTAAGTGCATAACCTACCTTTTGGGTACTTTTTTTGTAGTTGGAATTATACACTCTATAAACATAAAATAAATATAAATATTTGCCCTAAATCAAGAAAAATTACTTTAAGGATTATAAGCTACAATGTCACTCTTAATTTGCTCGCATAACTCAGTTGGTAGAGTATTACCTCGACAAGGTAAGAGTCACTGGTTCGAGTCCAGTTGTGAGCACCATCCTACTTTTTATGTAAAATAGTCGTCAATTCTAAATATCAAGTACACTTTTCATCTAATATTAAATTGCTAACCTTTTACTCATTTCACTGAAAAACACTTCGTATGAAGTTTTGTAATTAAGTGCTTTTCTAAGTCTATGCTTTCATAAGTAGCATCAAATAAAGATTTAACTTTTGATGAGCTTCAAGGTTTGCTCTTTACTTTGGGTTATGAAAAGATAGAAGGCAGTGGTTCTGCTGTAAAGTTTTACAACAAAGAAAAAGATAATCTTATAAACTTACATAAGCCACTTCCAAGTAATGTTTTAAAAATATATCTTATAAAACAGATACAGTTAAATTTAATGGAAACATTATAAATAGCTAATACAATTCAATATAAGGGGTACATAGGCTCCATAGAGTACTCTAGTGAAGATAAACTATTTTTTGGAAAGATAGAGCTTATTGATGATTTGGTAACTTTTGAAGCAGACAGTGCAAGTGAGCTTGAGATTAACTTTGCTAAAGTTGTTGATGAGTATCTCCAAACTTGTAAAGAGCTAGGAAGAAAACCACAAAAGACATACAAAGGTGTGTTTAATGTCAGAATAGACCCTAAACTACATCAAAAAATTCATAAAGAGGCTTTAAAAGCAGGTGTCTCTTTAAATGCTTTTATTCAAAATGTGCTAACTTCAAAAGTAGCGACAGTATAAAACTAAAACCCAACCTGTACTTTTAACCACAGTGTGATAAAATCACTACAAGGAGTTTCTAATGCTTAACAAAAAAATAAAACTTTTTGAAAAATTACGAGATAAGGGAATATTTTGGAGCTACAGCAAAAGTGCTAACTATGAAGAGATTGGCTCACATCTTTTTATAGAGCATCTTTTAAAGTATGGCGATTTTGATGATATAAAAATTGGATTTGAACTTTTTGAAAAAAGATATATAAAAAAAATTTGGAAAGAAAAACTAAAACCTGATAAAAGTTTTATCAAAACAAATCTTATGTTAGCAAGAGTATTTTTCGGTATGGATGTGGAGAGCAACTACTTTAAAGGGATTAAAAATGCAAGATTTGAAAAACTTAAACTGCTTGCTTCCTAAGACTAAAAAACTACTTCTTGATATGATAGAAAAATGTAGTTATTTACACAAGTATGTATTGGTAGGTGGCAGTGCCTTAACATTGCATATATATCATAGAAAAAGTGAATATTTAGATTTTTTTACTTACGATGATAGTTTTGATAAAAGAGAAATTTTTGACTTTATAAAAGGATTTGAATCAAAAGAGATTATCAATCAAACCGATACACAGATGGATTTGCTTTTAAATGGTGTAAAAGTTACATTTTTTAATGCAAAGTGGAATTTTTTAAAGCCACAAAAAATTGTTGATTTTAATCTTGCAACGATAGAGATGATTGCTGCTATGAAAGTTAATGTACTTTTTTTAAGAGCAAAATATAGAGACTATTATGATATTTACTTTTTAGTTAAAAAATGTATGGGACTCAAAGATATATACAGAGCAAGCGAAAATATAGTTGAGGGAGTAACATTTAAACTTTTTGCCGTAGCACTAATATATATTGATGATATAGAAGATGATAATATAGACTATCTAGAACCGATAAAGAAGATAAAAAAAGAGGCGATTAGAGATTTTTTTCAAAAAGAATTACAAAAATAGCATAAACAAGGCTATTTTCTAAAGAGTTTCACTCTCAAGAGAGAGCAAAAATTTTTTTTTATCTAATCCTCCGCTATAACCACCCATACCACCATCTGAAGCTATAACTCTGTGACATGGTATAAGAATAGAGATGGGATTTTTTCCATTAGCATTTGCAACTGCTCTTATAGCTTTTGGATTACCAAATTTTTTTGCTTCTGTTGCATATGAGATTGTTTCGCCATAAGGTATGTCCAGAAGTGTCTTCCATACTCCCTTTTGAAACTCTGTTCCACTTGGAGACAAGGGAAGGGTAAACTCTTTTCTCTCTCCTGCAAAATACTCAAAAATCTCCTCCTCTAGCCTAAGTAAAAGAGGAGATGAAACATTAATCATTTGAAAAACCTCACCATCCTTTACAAAATCAAAGGAGGTTATGGCTCCATCATCTGCCGTAGCGATCATGTTGCCTATGGGAGTAGTGATAATACGACTATAAAGTTGGTTTTGCATATAAAATTTACCTCTCTTGTTTGTAGTTTTTTTATGAAGATTTAATATTTCATAGATCTCTATTATAGAGTATGATTACTAAATAATTTCACAGTCTCTTAAGCAATAAGCTAGATGTTGGATTTATTTTAATACTTTCTTAACTCTATCTTTACTATAAACTCTCTATAATTTCAAATGATTGAAAAAATAACAACTTTTAAAAATAACCACACACTTGTCTTTAATCTTCTTGTTGGCTTATTAACTGCTCTTTTATTTAGTGCTTTTATCTACTTTGAGCATTGGGGTTTTAGCTTTAAACTCATAAACACTCTCTTTGGTCTTGCTTCTATTGCACTTTTTTTATACATTCCAAAAAGAGCGGTTTTAGCTGCTGGCTTTTTTATAGGGCTGCTTTGGTTTTACTGGATAGGTTATAGCTTTGAGTACACTGGAGTTGGATATCTCACTCCCTTTGTAAGCTTTGGGTTTGCCATCATCTATATGCTCTTTTTTGGTGCTTTAGCTCTTAGTAAAGAGGTCTGCATAAGAGCTCTTTTACTCTTTGGGCTTAGTTTTTTTGAGCCATTTGATTGGAATTGGATGCAAATCGAGCTTGTCTTTGTTGAGAGTTTCATCGGCATTCATAAGTATCAACTTATTATAGTCTTGCTCGCTCTTAGCTTGCCCCATTACATAAAAAAACCTTACAAATACGCACCTCTAGCTCTACTCATTCTAGCTATAAACTTCAACACTTATGAGCCAAAGGCTCCCGAACTTAGTATCAAGCTTGTAAGTACCGATATCGCACAAGATAAAAAATGGAAAAAGGAGAGTCTTCGCTCTACTATAGATATGATTTTTAAAGAGATTGAGGATGGAATTGTCAAAAAGTATGATATAGTAGTCTTCCCTGAGTCTGTCTTTCCGCTCTATATGAACCATAATCAACTTCTTATAGATAAGCTTTTACAATATTCTAAACATATTAGCATAATAGCAGGTACACTTTACAAAGAGAATGGACACAATTACAATGTTACATACTTGTTTGAAAATGGACAATTTGAAGTTGCTAAAAAGCTTGTTTTAGTTCCCTTTGGCGAGTATATCCCACTTCCAAAATTTGCGCAAGACTATATAAATGAGGTGTTCTTTGCAGGAGAAGCGGACTTTGAGACTGCAAAAGAGCCAACTGATTTTAACATAAAAGGTGTAAAGTTTAGAAATGCTATCTGCTACGAGGCAACTTGCAGTGAACTCTATGATGGTGAGGTAAATTTTATGATAGCCATCAGCAATAATGCTTGGTTCGCACCAAGTATTGAGCCAACTATTCAAAATCTTTTAATGCGTTACTATGCTAGAAAAAACAATACTATTATATACCACTCAGCAAATTATAAAGGCAGTGGAGTTATAAAATGATAATAACATTTAGATATAATTAAAAAAAATAATTTTGGGGCAAAAAATATATGATAAATCTCAAAAATCCAGACCTCTATAACAACCGTGAACTCTCGTGGTTACAGTTTAATACTAGAGTTTTAAAACAGGCTCAGGATGAGTCACTTCCACTCTTAGAGAGACTAAAATTTCTAGCCATCTACGGGACGAATTTAGATGAATTTTATATGATTAGAATTGCTGGGCTGAAAAAACTATTTGCTGCTGGTATCATAGTCTCAGGAGCTGATAGACTTACACCTATGCAACAACTTCTTGAGATAAGAACCTACTTGCATCAAGAACAACAGGTCGTGGAACATTGCCTAAGTTCCATCTTAAAAAAGCTTGAAGTTGAGGGCATCTTTATAAAATCTTATGAAAAAGTAAGCCAGACCCAAAGAGGTACTTTAAAGAAATTTTTTTATGAAAACATCTACCCAGTTATTATTCCCATAGCAGTAGATGCAACACACCCCTTTCCTCATTTAAATAACCTAAGTTTTGGACTTATTGTAAAGCTCAGAGATATGGAGAATGAGACTATTGAGAGAACTGGCATCATAAGAGTGCCTCGTGTTATTAGTAGGTTTATAGAGCTTAATGATAGCGTTTATGTACCTATAGAATCACTCGTTGTTCAGCATATTCAGGACCTCTTTCCGGGTTATAAGCTTATAAAGTACGCATCTTTTAGAGTTACAAGAAATGCAGATATGGAGATAGAAGAAGAGGAAGCTGATGACTTTATGGAGATTTTAGAAGAGGGCTTGAAACTTCGCAGAAAAGGCGAGATGGTAAGACTTGAAGTCGGTAGTGATTCAGATAAAGAACTTTTAAACTTTTTTAACAGACACGCAAATGTTTACAAAGATGATATATATAGATTTCATACCTTTTTAAACCTCTCTAGCCTTTGGCAAATTGTCTCAAACAAAAATTTTGCACACCTTTTGCACCCGTCATTTAAGCCAAAAACTCTACCTCCATTTGACCATGATGAAAATATATTTACAGCCCTAGAGAAGCAAGATGTTTTAATGTACCATCCATATGAAAGTTTTGAGCCAGTTATAAAGCTAATACAAAGTGCTGCAAAAGACCCTGATACAGTCTCCATCAAGATGACACTTTACCGTTCAGGAACCAACTCACCGATAGTTCAAGCTCTGATGGCAGCATCTGAGAGTGGAAAACAAGTGACTGTTATGGTTGAGTTAAAAGCAAGGTTTGATGAAGAGAATAACCTTATCTGGGCAAAAGCACTTGAAAAGGCTGGTGCACATGTAATTTATGGCATCAAAGGTTTTAAAGTTCATGCAAAAGCAGCATTAGTTACTAGAAGAAAACATGGAAAACTAAAGCAGTACGCCCATATAGGTACAGGAAACTATAATCCATCAACTGCAAAAATCTACACAGACATGAGCTATATGACCTCAAAAGATGTCATCACAAATGATTTAACAAAGTTTTTTCACTTTCTAACTGGCTTTAGCAAAAAGGGCAAACTTGATGAGCTTTATATGTCTCCAGCACAGATCAAACCAAAAGTTTTATCTCTTATAAACAATGAGGCTAGACGAAAAAAAGATGGTCAAATTATTGCAAAACTAAACTCTTTGGTTGATGAAGATGTTATTTGTGCTCTCTATAGAGCATCACAAGCTGGGGTAAAAGTAGAGCTTATAGTACGTGGTATCTGTTGCTTAAAGCCTGGTATCGAGGGAGTTAGCGAAAATATCAGGGTTATCTCTATCTTAGGTAAATATTTAGAACACCCTAGAGTTTTTTACTTTAAAAATGATGCAAGTCAAGTCTATATATCTTCAGCTGACTGGATGCCAAGAAACTTAGTAAGAAGGATAGAGCTTTTAACTGCCATCAAAGATGAAGAGTCAAAAAGTAAAATCCTACAGATATTAAAACTTCAAGGCTCTGATAACGCTTTAGCACATGAACTTCAAAGTGATGGTTCATACAAAAGAGTAGCAAGAGCATCACAAGATGAGAAGATTATCAACAACCACAAACTACTAGAAGAGTTTGTAAACAAAATTTCAAAAGCGAGCAAAAAAGAGACGCAAAGAAGTCTCTCACAAATTATGTTACGACTTTTTTCGGAGGATTAAATGACTTATAAATTTAGAAATATTTCACCAACTATTGGTAAAAACACTTGGATAGCTCCATCAGCTGATGTTATTGGCGATGTAACTTTTGGGCAAGATTGCTCCATCTGGTTTTCAACCATCATTAGAGGAGATGTGCATTTCATTAAAATTGGCGATAGAGTTAGCGTTCAAGACTTAAGCATGATTCATGTCACTCACTACAAAAAAGATGATAAAAGTGATGGTCATCCTACTATTGTAGGCGATGATGTAACCATAGGTCACCGAGTTATGCTTCATGGATGCACCATAGAAAATGCTTGTCTTATAGGGATGGGCGCTACTATTTTAGATGGAGCTGTTATTGGCAGGGAGAGCATTGTAGGAGCTGATGCTCTTGTGACAAAAAACAAAGTTTTCCCACCTCGCTCTCTTATTATGGGAAGCCCTGCAAAAGTTGTCAGAGAACTAAGTGAAGAAGAGGTAAAAGAGCTCTATGCATCTGCTAAGAGATATGTAAGTTTTAAAAATGAGTACCAGAACCAGTAGATGCCAGAGTTTTTTATACTTGCCGATATCATCGGCATTATGGCTTTTAGCATCAGTGGTTTTCTTATAGCTATAAAAAACAAACTTGATATGTTAGGGATACTTATAGCCTCAGCCTTAACAGCACTAGGAGGTGGAATCATACGAGATGCAATTCTGGGCTCAACTCCTTTTGCTTTTAGTTCTTTGTATCCGGCCATCACCCTATTTTTGAGTCTTTTTGGAGCTTTTATTTTTAAACTTTACAATAAGCCATCACTGGAACAAAAGTGGATTTTTGTGGTGAGTGACACTATAGGGCTTGTCGCCTTTAGTATAACAGGGGCGATTTTGGCAATAAATGCCGAATATAATTTTTTTGGTATTATGATATTGAGTTTTATAACTGCCATGGGCGGTGGAGTTACAAGAGATGTTATGATAAACCAAGTTCCAACGGTTCTTATAAGTGACTTTTATGGCTCTATTGCAGTCATAGTAGCACTACTTTTAGCACTTCTAGAAACACTTGGAACATTAAATGCACTAAGTATTTCAAGTGTGGCAATATTCTCTATACTACTAAGACTTATAGCCTTTAAACGAGGCTGGCAACTGCCTAAATTTAACGCTTAAAGTCTTTTTTTGCAACTTCAAGTGCCCCTTTAAAACTCATAATCTCTCCACCATACTTAGCTTGAAACTCTTTAGCCATAGACCTATTTAAAAAAGCATACTTACTAACTCTAGTCATCGTTCCTCTTACGTTACTTCCAACTACATAGTAAGCATCACCAACTGGGATAAATTTTAGTGAGTCAACATCAACAACTTTAGGATTTTTAAGAGTTACCCCCTCTCCCAAATGCTCTTCTAGGCAGTGAATCGAGCAGTATTGATAGTGGTGTTTTTCATCCTCGGCTGCATGGCTAGTCTTATAGTACATTATCAAGTTCATACCGCATCTCACACAAAACTCTTTGTTCTTGCCACTTTGAGTTAGAGTGGCTTCTGCTGGTGAGACCGACTGAAACATAGTTGACTTTACATGTGGCTCTTTATCTATAGTACATCCAGCAAAAAGCAGAGCTATAACTAAAGTTGCATATATTTTTCTCATTTTTTTATCCTTGTGTTTTTATTATTAATGTATATTAACATCTAAGCATTAAATAAGTGTTAAAGTGACTAGATTATGACAAAAAGTATAAACATTAAACAAAAGCTAAAAAAGTATATAAAAGAGATAGCTCTTTTTATAATTATTATGACAGTGATCGCAAATCTCCTTAGTCTATATAAAAGTATGGATTTAAACAAACAAAGGCTCCAAGAGATGAGCATCACTCTCTTAGATAATACAAGCTATTCACACCCAAAAGACAAACCTATTTTAATTCATTTTTGGGCCACTTGGTGCCCAACTTGTAAGATAGAGGCATCAAATATACAGAGCATCTCACAAAAGTATGAAGTGCTAAGTGTTGCTGTAAACTCTGGCAGTGATGAGAAGATAAAAGAGTATATGAGTAAAAATAGTTTTGATTTTAAAGTCTATAATGATGAGAGTGGTTTTTTTGCAAAAGAGTTTAAGATTGCGGCTTATCCAACTACTTTTATATATGACAAAGACAGAAATCTAATCTTTAGTGAGGTTGGTTTTACAAGCACTTTAGGTTTATACTTTAGAATGTGGGTAGCAGATAAGTTTTAATAATTGAATACTCTGAACAATTATTAAGTTAGATCCTGAATCAAGTTCAGGATGACGCGTATTTCGTCATTCCGTACTTGACACGTATTTCGTCATTCCGTGCTTGACACGGAATCTAGTTTATAAATTAATCAGAAGGTTCAATTAAATAGAGAAATTGTGAAATAATTCGGAAGTGAGGCTTTAGCCTCGCCTATTTTGCAGGACTCATCGCGGAGAACGCTATTGGTTAGCGCTCCCAAAAAATCCCACTTCCGGAAGAAAACTATAGTTATTTACAGTCTCAAAGAGCCCTCTTTAGCTCTTTAGGTTTACCTCATAAGCCTTGTCTGAAAGTGGTACCCATGGGCGTTTTATATGTTTTGGACGGCGCAATTTATCGTTTGCATCTAGTCCACGAGTAAGATCATCTCTCCACCCTTTGTAAATCTTAAAGTTGTTTTCATAGTTTACATAAATATCACCTATCTTATCGCCACTTTGAGCAGGTTCTAAGATAACTTTTTGATGCCAACAGTGCATTCCAGATATTGGATCTGGATGAGCAGCAGCTACAGCATTTTGCCATGAACCACTTAGTCCATCCCACCAGATATTACCACTATCACGGTTATAATCAGCAAATCTAGCGGCATGAAAAGGTTTAATACCCTCTACATACTTTAGCTTTCCTATTTTACCATCCATTTGAAGCTCAGCAGTTGGAACACCAAAGCTATTGAGTCCACCTGTTCCATCATAGTCTTCAATCTTAATTTGACCACCATCTCTACCTGCATTCTCAGGAGAGTGTGCCATAAAAGCAGGGTCATTCATATCTCTTTTTACTGGCTGTGAATTAACTTTACCAGCACTTACTCCATTTGGAATTGTGACTGAATTTACAAGTTTCCATCTACCACCATGATGTGAACACGCTAGTGTACCAGGGAGTACTCCCTCAGTAGGAACTGCCATAGCTACAAAGTAACCAGACTCTAAACCTGTAACACTATCTGTAATCCTTACACGAATAGCATCTCCACGTTTAAATCCTTGACGAGCTGCATCTGGGGTTGAGATCCAAACAGGGTCATGGTTTTGTGAAATCTCCATAAGATGTTTCGAGTTAGCTGAACGGGTATGAATGTTGTAAGGAAGTCTAAATACAGTATTTAGTGCATACGAATTCTCTTCAGTCATATACATATGATTTACATGCGATACGATATGAACCATCTCCTTTTTCTCCTCTTCACTTCTTGGATAAAAAGGTATAGCATACTCTGGCCACTTCCAATCATCCGCAAGCCACTCACAAAAGAAGTCAAGTTTTTTATCTATAGTAGCAAAACCTTCCATCTTTTTACCATCAATCTCAATACCTATAGACTTCTTCTTGCCATGGCTATCAGCCGTCATAACACCAGTTCTTTCATCTATGGTTACATCATTTTTATCATACTTATGACCATGTGAGATATAGTTCTCTCCATCATCTATAACTTCTCTCTCTTGAGGTGAGTAGATATGGTTTTCTTCCAGCCAAGTACCATGGTCTCTCATATACTCATAGATTGGAAACTCTGCATTTTTATATCTTGAGTCTGACGTCGCAGTAGCTTTGAGATTTGGTAAGTTATCACCAAATGCTGCATCATACCACTCTGCGATAGTAACAGGAGTTCCTGGAGTTTTCTTAGACTCCCACATAGATTTAATCGACTTAGTCTTAGCATCATCTAAGAAGATATCGCCTTTTGGATCTACATAGTTTACACACAGATCAAACCAAAATTCATTCTCTTCCCAAACTTCCCCAAGACCTGCTTTTATATGAGCTTCTAGAGTAGCACGATTTGGATTTTTAGGCTTCCATCCCATCTTCTCTAGTGCTACGCGCATAACAGGTTGACGAAATGATGTCCAGCGAGCTGGCATTGTAGCCTCAGAGTGTTGGTCATGTCTCTCACCAGCAAGACCGACAGGCAAGATATAATCGACATACCAGTTAGTCTCAGACCATACAGGAGATAGGTTAAATGTTAGCTCCATCTTCTTTTCATCTTTAATAGTCTCTATCCATCTAAAACCATCTGGATTTATCCAAACTGGGTTATACATACGAGGGATCCAAACAGCTAATTTTTGAGGAACATTAAGGCCTCTATCTATCCACTTTTGTTGCCACTCTTTATCTGAGAGAAGATGTGGTAGTAAAAATGACAGCTCATAAGAAGCAAGAGGCCATTCAGGTGGCCAAGAAAGCTCATTGTAAACATCTACTTTTGGAATATCAGCACCTCTTTTTCCTTGACCGATAGTAGCACTTCCACCTTTTCCAGCAACTGAAATAACATGCCAGTGATGGAAAAATGTACCACCCTCAGGTCCAATCGCACCGCGAAGTGCAAGTGAGAAGTAACCAGTTCTTCCTGCTGTCCATCCACCACGATTACCCGCAGATGAAGCTCTCCAGTAGTATGAAGACACAGAAGTTCCAGCCCAAATAAACATATCATATAACTCTTCAATCTTATGAGCAGGAACACGAGTCTCTTTAGATGCATACTCAAGTGTAAATGGAGCATAAGTCTCTTTTAAAACTTCTAAAAAATCTTCAAACCCATCTCCACTAGGAACTTTAGATATATAGCCTTTGCTAACCATATACTCTAAGTATTGTTTATTGTCTAAGAACACTTCCCAATTTATCCACTTTTTAACAAACTCTTTATCAACTTTGCCTTCACTTAATACTCTTTGAGCTAAGTATAGATATATAGCTGGTTCAGTTCCAGGCCACGCAGATATCCACAAATCTGCCATACCAGCAGAGTTAGATAGGCGCGGATCCATAACTACGAGCTTAGCACCTTTTGCTCTTGCATCTGCAATAAAAGAGGCTGATTGTTGAAAGTAGTGTCCAGCATCAGCAGCATGAGATGAATTTAAGAAGATAAGTTTTGCATTTGCCCAGTCTGGAGATGGTCTATCATCGTTTGCAAACTGTATGATTCCTGTACGAGCGTTTGCTGAACAGATATTAGTGTGTGAGTTAAATGCGTCACAGCCTAGTGTATGCCAAACCTTACCAGTAAAGCCATTTTCATTTGGACGACCAACATGAAACATTACAGTTTTTTTAGATAACTCATCACCAACTCTAAGAGTATCGCCCATTTTTTTACCAATGGCAGTCATTGCCTCATCCCAAGTTGTACGGACCCATTTACCTTCCCCACGAGCAGAACCAGGAGCACGCTTAAGTGGAAATGCGATACGGTCTGGATCATACATTTGGCTTTGCGATGCGTAACCTTTTGCACAGTTTCTTCCGCGAGACCCAGCATGAAGAGGATTACCCATATACTTCTTAACTGTAAAAGTTTTCTTGTCTATCCATGCAGTTAAACCACAAGAAGCCTCACAGTTAGAACATGCAGTTGGAACTATCATATAGTCGTTTACTTCTATACCCTCTGGATTATCCGCACTTCTTACACCATGACGATCAATCCCGCCTCTTTTCCAATCATTGCCATCAAGCTCTTTAAAGTCAGCCCACTCCTCCATCGGAGGATAGAATGACAGTGAATCTGGAGTATTTGTAAATTTGCTATCTTTAACAGACTCAGCTTGTGCGTCTGTTGTAAATACGCCCTTAGCAATAACAGCACCAGCAACAGTGAATGCGGCGCCTTTTAAAAATGTTCTTCTACTTTGTAAATACATCTAATTCTCCCTAACTCATTGGTAATAATTGTGGAATAGTTAACCAGACATGTTTAACTAGCCACAGACCTACAAGCGCTAAAATCGCTGCAAGTTTTAAAATATTTTCGCTCTTTGAAGCTCTACTTAAAATAATAAGCAACATTGGTAAAAGATATGTTATCCATTGTCCTAGCCAAAACATCACTGTATATGGTCCATCACCTTTGATGTATTCTAAAACAAAAGCTACTTCTTCAGCTTTCATAGGACCAAAAACATACTCTGACATATATAAGATAAAAGACATTAAAGCACTTAGACCTAAGACTACGCCTAGAGTCTGTTTAGCTTCATAGTTTAGTTTGTTGCCACCTAGTAGAATCATAAATGCTGAACCAGCCAGAAGTGCTGCAAGCATCATTTGAGCTGATTCTGTTGGCATCTGCCACAATTCACGAGCCGTACATTGTGACATAAGAGCTGCTGTATAGAGTGTAACAGGGATTGCTAAAATCACCACCCAAGTTAGTATTTTATCAAAGAGTGCATCATCTTTTTTGATAAAGCTAACAAATGCAAGAAGAAATAGTAAACCTACAAATATTGTAGCCATCCAAGCTCCGACAGTAATTGCTGAAGAGAGATGAGGATAGAAGAAAATATGCCACATTCTAAATGGTTGATGCAGATCCGCTAGAGTAAAAAGTAAAAAGATATGGATAAAGATAAGAGCTACTACTGTTGTAGGAAATCTTAGACCCTTTACTTGATCTGGATACTGCCTAATAAGCAAAAACAACATAAAGATAACACCAGTACCAATACTCTTCGCCCACATATTAACTGTAACCAACCAAGGCCAAACAATTCCAGGAATTGCCGCATCTAAAGTAACCACAGCATTCGTTGCTGCTAAAATTTCATGTGCCGCCATTAGTGTGCTCCTCCTACTGGAAGTGTAGTTATCTTGTTAAACAGTGAGTGACCATCTACTCTTTTTGAAGCAAGAGGATTTAAGCTAACATTACCACCATTTACATAGAAGTGATGAGGGTTTGTACCTTTTTCTGGTTTTCTAACCTGAACATTACTTTGATTTTTTTGGATATATTTAGAGATATTTGATGTTGGATCATCCAAGTCACCAAAAATATTTGCCTGAACTGGACAAGCAACAACACAAGATGGCATCATTGAAGATGCAACGCGGTGAGCACAATAAGTACACTTATCTGCAGTTTGTGTTTGAGGGTCGATATATATCGCACCATAAGGACAAGCCATAACACAGCCTGCACAACCTATACAGCGTTCTTTATCAATGTTAACAATACCATTTTCTAAATAATGTAGAGCACTCACGGGACAGATTCTCACACAAGGTGCATTCTCACAGTGATTACATCTAAGAGGGGTAAAAGTTCTTTTTGTCTCTGGGAAAGTTCCCACATCTACATACTTAACACGAAGTCTCCATGTACTAAGTGGCACTTCATTTTCCACTTTACATGCGATCTCGCACCCTTTACATCCCATACACAGATGTAAATCAACTAGGAAACCTAATTGCATATATTCTCCTTTTGCTTAAATAATTTTAGGACATCTTCTATTTATAACAATAACTAATACACTTAAAAAGAAGCCGTTATAGTGCTAAACTAGGCTCTTTTACGTATGAAAAATAGTATCAAAGTAATCTTAAATTAGTTATAAATAAGTGATAATATTTTGATAAATAGCTTTTGTTGGGTAGTTTTGTTATCTTACTTAAAAAATAATTTATAATTAAGTATCATTTATAATTCTTAGGTAAAAAAACTTTACCTAAATAACAATTTTTTATTTATGTGACATTTTTTAAGTGAATAAGCGTAAAATCATCACTAAATTTATAATCATTTAAAGAGTTTGTGATGGAGTCTATAAGAGCTGGATTTTCTATAATCTCTTTAGGTTGAAACTGCTTTTGATCTTTGTACGAATGCTCTACAACCCCATCACTATGTATCATCATAGAATTCCATTTTGTAATATTTAGTTTTGATGGCTTTGGAGTTTTTGAAAAGTTCATAAATGGCAGATTGTTCGCTTTTACTCTATATATAGTGTTATCAACAAACTTTACTTTAAATGGATACATTCCACCTGAGACATAAGAGAGTTTAGTGGATTTAGGATTTATCAAAATCATAGTGTATGAGAGTTGTTCTAACTCCCCTAAGAAACTTCTTATAATAGGAAATATTTTTTTACATATCTTTTTTAGGTTCTGTTTTCCCGTTATCATCTCTTTTATGGTAGCAGATGTGGCAAAAACAGTCAAAGCAGGAGAAACTCCATGGCCTTGACCATCAAGTAAGTAGATAAACGTTGAGCCATCTTTTCTCTTAAATATGGAGTAAAAATCCCCACTTAAAATATCTGATGGATGGTAAATAACTTTGCATTTTTTTGGCTCAAACTCATTTACGATGCCACTTTGAAGTTTACTTCTTGCTATGTATTGTTGAGAGTTACCATACTCTAGTAGGTTTTGTACCTTAGCATTTAACTCTCTTAACTCAGTAATATCGTGACGGATGGAGATATACTCTAGGATATCCCCATCTTTTGAGAGTATTGGATAGATGCAAGCGTCTACTACATAGATGGTTCCATCTTTTCTTACATTTTTAAGAATTCCACGCCAAATTTTTTTGGCTTGTATAGTGTCCCAAAGCTCTTTAAAAAAAACACTTGGCGTATCTGGATTTCTAAGGATGGAGTGAGGACGACCTAGAAGTTCCTCTAGTGGATAACCAGAGGTTTCAACAAACTTTTCATTTGCATAGGTAATAGTTCCTTGAAGGTCTGATTTTGACACAATATTACTCTCATCAACAATATGTCTATACTGTTTGAGAATATTTGATTCATCTGTCTGCATAATATCATCTTTTTAAACAAAATTTAATTTTATTGTCAAAAAATTATAACTGTTTAAAAAAATAAAGTCAATATCTACTTATTTAGTCTAACTCTCACAGATTGCTCATGCGCAGTCAATCCTTCTGTGCTTGCTATGAGTGCACACTCTTCGCCTATTTTGTTGATGGCATTTTTAGAAAAAGAGATTATAGAGGTCTTTTTCATAAAGTTCTCAACTCCAAGAGGGGAGAAAAACTTAGCAGTTCCACCTGTTGGCAAAGTGTGGTTTGGACCAGCTACATAGTCTCCAATAGCCTCAGGTGTGTTATGACCTAAAAATATCGCTCCAGCGTGTTTTATATAAGCTAGATATTCAAAAGCATTATCAGTTGCAACTTCTAGATGCTCAGGAGCGATTTCATTCATTAGTTCTATAGCCTCATCCATATCTACTGTTACTATAATAGCACCCCTCTCTTCTATGGACTTTCTTGCAATCTCTTCTCTTGAGAGTTTTTTAAGCCATACTTCTATCTCTATCTTTACTGCATCTGCTAGTGCTTGTGATGGAGTTATTAGTATAGAGCTTGCCATCTCATCATGTTCAGCTTGAGAGAGCATATCTACTGCTAAATGACTAGGATTTGCACTATCATCTGCTAAGATTCCTATCTCGCTAGGTCCTGCTATCATATCTATGTTTACATCACCAAAAACCATCTTTTTTGCAGTAGCTACAAAGATGTTTCCAGGACCTGTTATAACATCAACCTTTGGGATACTCTGTGTTCCATAAGCCATAGCAGCGATGGCACTTGCACCGCCAACCTTGTAAACTTCGCTAACACCACAAAGATGACAAGCAGCTAGTAAAAGCTCGTTTGGTTCGTTATTTGGGGTTGGAGTAGTTACAATTATGTTTTGTACACCCGCAACTTGAGCTGGTATAACATTCATCAAAAGCGAAGATGGGTATGCAGCTTTACCACCTGGGATATAGAGTCCTGCACTATCAACTGGAGTTACTTTTTGACCTAAAATTGTTCCATTTGATTCTGTATCAAACCACGACTTTGGTTTTTGTTTCTCATGATACGCTTTTATTCTGTCGTATGCTAGATGGAGTGAGTCCCTAAGTTTTACATCTAGGTTGTCATAAGCTTTACTCATTGACTCAGTTGAGATTTTTAACTCTTCATCACTCTTTGGAGTCCAGTTATCAAACTTTTCTATATGCTTCTTTAGAGCCTCATTTTTATCAAGTTTAATTTCATTTATAATGCTAGTAACTATTAGACTAACTTCTGCAATGTCCATCTTCCCTCTTTGCAAAAGTTCATCAAAACTTTTAGCAAAACCGCTATCTCTTGTATCTGTAAAAATCATCTTATTTTCCCGCTTTTATATACTCATCAAACTGTTTTTTTACAACACCTAACGCTTTTAGAAAATTATCCGCATCTATTGCACCCATGATAGGTTGATACATTGGTTCACCACTTGGGAGTAAAAACCAGATAGCTGGGGTTCCTGGTTGCCAAAGCTCTTTTGGCATATAATCATTCTCGTCACTATACGAAATTATAGATATAAAGTCTCTGTTTAATTCTTTTATAACCCTCTCATCTTTTAGAGTTGTCTCATCTAAGATAACACAAAACTTGCAAGTATGTCTTGAAGATATAAACAAAACTGGCTTTACAAACCTCGTTGCCTCTTTTATCCCAGTATCATAATCTTTTGCCCATTTTATCTCTGATGCCATCAAAGAAGTAGCAAAAAGAAGTGTTAAGTATAGTACTATTTTACGCATGTGTTTTTACCTTTTTTAGAAGTTCTTTTGAGCACTCTAGGGCACTCTTTTTTGTTACATCTATAACTATATCTGCAACTTTTAAATACTCAGGGCGACGCTCATCATAAAGCTCTTGTGCCTTTTTAAGATCTTTTAGAAGTGGTCGTTTTTTTAGTTTTTTTAAAGCATTTGGATGGTGTTTGATTCGCTTTATTATTTTCTCAAATGGAGAGTCCAGCAGAACAACTGTTCCTATCTTTTTTAGGTTTTCTTGTTTGTAAAAACCTCCACCCGTTGAGATAAGAGTGTTTTTTACACTACTCTCCAGCCACGCAGCTACATTTCGTTCAAGCTTTCTAAAGTACGCTTCGCCATCTTGTGCAAAGATATCTTTGATTTTTCTGTTTTGCATACTCTCTATTATATCATCTGTATCAATGGTTATATAGTCAGAGTGTTTTATAACCTCACGGGCCACACTGCCCTTTCCTACTCCCATAAACCCTATCAAAACTATATTTTTATTCTTTAGCATCTACTTGGCCCTTACATCTACCGTCATACTTTTAGATATCATGCAAAAGCACTCATATCAAAATCTGGTTTAGTTTTTTTAACTCTTTTATATATCAAAACTGCTGTGATGATATTGTATTGCAAGATTACCATACTAATGATAAAAGCCATAGCAAATAGACTCAAATATGCATCTGTATAGTAAGAGAGTATAAAACCTAAAAGAGATGCTACAAAAAGAGAGAACTGTATCATCGCCAACTTTTTGTCTATCATCTCATTCATTGTTGGGATGCTCATATAGCCCATCGCATTTAGATGAAACCAGATTAAAAAAGGAACTATCTTATATAACATTCCTATCATAATAGAGAGTATAAAACCACCGATTAAGATTGAGGACACAACTATATGCTCACTTAAGTAAAACTCATCTACTATCCAAAAAAGTGAGCCAAAAGCTAAAAAAATGGTTGAAGTTTTATAGTACAGAAGTGTAATATCACTAATTTTTCTCTTTCTGTTTTTTATTTTTTGCAGAAAAATAACTGCAAATGAAGCAAAAAACAGAACTATCCAGAGCTTTGCAACTACTGAGTAACTTTGGAAAAAAAGACTCGTTATCATCCATAAAATAAGCGAGAGAGATATAAACAGAACCACTCTTTTTTGGTAGAAATCTTTAAACTTTGGTGCTACATAAAACATAGGCAAGACTTGAAATGTTACACCAACTATCAAGATTCCCCCAAAACCAAATATAGCCAAAACGCTATGAGTGTTTGCAACTATATTTCTATAAATTGCTACATCTATATCTATGTAGCTAAAGAGCAAAAAAACTCCCATCAACACACTCAAAAAAGCAAAAATAAGACTAACACTCATCCCTGCAACTGTTGGAGTAAAGTTTTTTACCTTTTTTATAGCCATTAAAGTTACAACTATCATAGCTAAAAATCCAGATGCAAGTAAAACAATAGCTAGACTATTTAGTAAAGCCAGCTCAAATTTTAAGCCCATAAGCATAAAAAGAGTACCAAAAACCAAGGCTAGATGCGAGGCTTTTGTAATGAGATCAACTCTATACATCTTTACTCCAGCTAAGACTGGGAGCATCTGAGTTAATGAACCCAACATGACAAAACTCATAAAACCTATAGTTATCGCATGTGTTATAACTATAGCATCTACGCTATATCTGCTTTGCAAAAGACTTGCATCACTTAGGAGTATCAAAACTCCAGCGAGTATGGCAAAGAGTGGAGCTGTAAGATAGAACCTAAGCGGTGCTGAGATCGGAGGGGCTTGCTCCAGCGAGAGACCGTTAAACTGCACTTTTTTTACTCAACAATCATAGACTCCATCATATCAACTACTCTAGGTGCTTCAGCACTTAAATGTTGCTGTGCCATCGTATATAGCATCTGCTCCTCTTTCATATTGTGTTGCTGCATTAGTATCATCAGAGTCTCTGAGAGTCCAAAAAATTTATCTTTGTCTTGTGCTTCAAGAGCTTCACCCATCTGCTTTATAAGGCTTCTCATCTGTGCGTGTTCATGTCTCATCATCGCAGTCGGACCCTCAGTCATCCCTGTTTTTGCTTCAAACTCTACAAACATAACTCTCTCTTCCATCTGAAAGTGTCTCTCTGTAGCTTTTGCAAACTCTTCATAACTCTCTTTTGCATCACTTAAAGATTTACCTGCACTATCTTCCATCTTTGCAAACAGCTCATCACATCTGCTGTGATCTTGTGATAAATACTCTTTGATTGAACTCATTTCGTTTTCCTTTTTTGTAACAATATACGCTTTAGAATTTTTGTATTATATAAAAAAAACCTGAATATTTTCTCTCACAAATCAATAATTTGTTATTTAAACATCTTTTTACTATAATGTCCATCTTTAAAAACAATAGGGAATCATATGAGCAACAAAAAATATATAACATTAGGTTTTGCCACTGTAGCAGTAGCTTTAACCATACTGTTTTCTGCAAATCTTTTTGCAAAAAACACAGAGAGTACAAAAAAAGAAGCTTCAAGACTTGAAGCTCTTGCAAAGTTTACAAAAGTCATAAGCATAGTTGAGAAGTACAATGTAGACGCTGTAACCATCGAAGATCTTATGGATAAAGCGCTCCAAGGCATGATGACAAACCTTGATGCACACTCAAACTTTTTAACACAAAAAGATTACAAAAAGCTTAAAGTTCAAACAGATGGAGAGTTTGGAGGTCTAGGTATTACAGTAGGTGTCAGAGATGGAGCTTTAACTGTAATAGCACCTATTGAGGGTACTCCAGCTGATAAGGCTGGTGTAAAACCTGGCGATATTATCTTAAAAATCAATGACGAATCAACTCTAAGCATGACAATAGACGAGGCAGTTTCGCGCATGAGAGGAAAAGTTGGTGAGCCTATTGAGATTACCATTGTTAGAAAGGGAGAAGCTAAACCACTTACTATTAAGATTGTAAGAGGCATTATTACCATTGAGTCAGTCTATACAAAGACTATAGGCGATGATATTTTATATGTTCGAGTTACAAGTTTTGATAAAAAAGTTGTTGAAGATATCTCTAAAGCTATAAACAAAAAAAAGGCAATGACAAAGGGTATTATCTTAGATTTAAGAAACAATCCTGGTGGTTTGCTTGACCAAGCTGTTGGCTTAGTTGATTTGTTCGTAGACAAAGGTGACATTGTATCTCAAAAGGGTCGCAAATCCTCAGATGACCAAGTATATAGCGCTAAGAGCTCAAACACTATAACAGATGTTCCCGTAGTGGTTGTTGTAAATGGTGGAAGTGCCTCTGCTTCAGAGATAGTTAGTGGTGCCCTGCAAGACCACAAAAGAGCCATCGTAGTTGGAGAAAATACTTTTGGAAAAGGAAGTGTACAAGTTGTTCTTCCTATCACAAAAGAGGAGGCTATTAAACTCACTATTGCAAGATACTATCTTCCAAGTGGAAGAACTATTCAAGCACTAGGCGTTAAGCCAGATATTGAAGTCTTTCCTGGTAAAGTTCAACAAGATGAGAATGGCTTTTCTATAAAAGAAGCAGATCTTAAAAAGCATCTCGAAGAAGAACTTATAAAAGCTGATACAAAAGTCTCTTCTGAGAAAAAAGCAAAAGAAAATGGTAATAAAAAAGATATAATTTCAAAAGAACAACTATATAAAGATATTCAACTAAAAGAGAGTGTTGATATTATAAGAGCACTCATCATAGTAAAAGGATAAACAAACAGATGCAAAAAAGAGAATTACTCTATGAAGGTAAGGCTAAAAGACTTTATTTAACAGATAATAAAGACTTAGTAATATCAGAGTTTAAAGATGATTTGACAGCATTTAATGGCGAAAAAAAGTCAAGTGAAGTCGGAAAAGGTGCACTTAACAACAAGATTTCAACTGAGCTCTTTAAACTACTAGAGGAAAATGGTATTCAAACTCACTTTGTAGAGATGCTAGATGACAACCATATGCTTCATAAAAAGGTTGATGTTATTTTGATTGAAGTCATCGTTCGCAATATTGCAACTGGTAGTTTAACTAGAAATCTTGGCATAGAAGATGGTACACTTCTTCCATTTACTTTAGTGGAGTTTGATTATAAAAATGATGATCTTGGTGATCCAAAACTAAACGATCAACACGCCCTTATCTTAGGTTTAGTTGAGTATCAAGATGAACTAGACAAACTTCGTAGAATGGCAAGACAAGTAAATGACATACTTCGTCCTTACTTCTTTGAAAAAGGTTTAAACTTAGTGGACTTTAAACTAGAGTTTGGAAAAGATAGTAGTGGAAATATCATCTTAGTTGACGAAATTTCCCCTGATAATTGCCGTTTTTGGGATGTAGAGAGTGGAGAGAAGATGGATAAAGATAGATTTCGTCAAGGTCTAGGCGGACTAGCAGTAGCTTATGAGCAGGTTCTAAACAGAATTCTCTCAAAATAGAACTAGTGCTATGAACATCTTGGCAAAGAAAACCAAACATTAGCGTATGTGGGAAAACTACTTTTCCCACCGTAAAAATTAAATAGAATTTTAGGAAAATAACACAATGATAAAAGCAATAGTAAATATATCTTTAAAAGCAGGCGTATTAGACTCTCAAGGAAAAGCAGTACATCACGCACTAGAATCACTTCACTTTAACGCAGTAAAAGATGTTCGTGTTGGAAAACAGATAGTTTTACAACTTGATTGTGATGATAAGAAGAAAGCTTTAGCTGATGTTACTAAGATGTGCGAAGACCTTTTAGCTAACACAGTTATTGAAGACTATGATATAGAGTTAGTATAATGACAAAGGTAACAATTTTACAGTTTCCTGGAACAAATTGCGAGTATGATACACAGTACGCATTTGAGAGACTTGGAGCAAAAACTGAGATACTTTGGCACAAAGCAGATAAAGTTCCACAGGATACTGACCTCTTAGTAATAGCTGGCGGCTTTTCTTATGGAGATTATCTAAGAAGTGGAGCTATTGCTAGATTTTCTCCAGTTATGAGGGCAGTTGAAGCTTACGCAAAAGCTGGTGGAAAAGTTCTTGGTATCTGCAATGGTTTTCAAGTTTTAACTGAGGCTAGACTTCTTCCCGGTGCGCTAAAAAGAAATGAACAACTACACTTTTTATCAAAGCATCATCATCTAAAAGTAATAAACAATGATAATGATTTTTTAAAAAAACTAAATGTTGGCGATGTTGTAAATATCCCTATAGCTCATCATGATGGAAACTATTTTATAGATGCAGTTGGACTAAAGGAGCTAGAAGAGAACAACCAGATACTCCTTAGGTACACAGATGCAAAGGGAAATATACAAAACCCTAATGGTAGTGTTGAATCAATAGCTGGTATCTGTAACAAGCAACAAAATGTTTTTGGTCTTATGCCTCATCCTGAGAGAGCTATGGAGACAATCCTAGGAAGCGATGATGGCGTAGCCATGCTTCAAGGATTTTTAAAAGCGTGATTCGCCTAATCTTTTTAGGGTTGTTCTTTTTAACAACTCTAAGTGCAAATGAAGTCAACGCAATCCAGGATAACAACATATCTCTAGATGCCTCTTTGCCAAAAGTTTTATATCTTAACTTTAAATCAACTCCTCATAGAGTTATAAAAGGTGAGATTTTTCCCATAACTATAAAGACTCTCTCAACTGTTAAAGATTTCTCAAATATCACTTATGAACTCTTAAATTATAATGGCTTAAAACTTCTAAATGAACTTCCTTACAGAGAAGAGGACTCTAGATATTTTTATGACACTTTTTACTTTCTTACAACAGATAGTGATGCAAAGATACCTGACTTTAAAGCAACTCTAAATGGTTTTGATAATACTATTTACAGAGATACTATACTTAATGGTTTTAAACTAAATGTAGTCACGCTAAACCCTAAAAAATACTTTGCAAATATAGTAGCAAATAGTTTTGAACTTTTAGAGTTTAAGACAACTGCCTATGATGATGATCATAATATTGTAGTCTTTGTAGCCACCGCTACAAACTGCGATATAGCCTCGTTTGAGTTAAAAGATGCTTACAAACAAGGAATTGAGTCAATAACAGAGTCTCACTTTAATTCTAAGTTAGTTTACTACGCAGTTATAAAAAAAGATATAGAAAACCTCTCTTTTTCTTACTTCAATCTTTTACAAAACAATTTTGTCCGCCTAAATATTCCCATCATAGTAGATGATGATAGTGTGACAACACAAACCGATTTAAAACCAAAAGATCAATCTCACGATAGAGTAAAAATGCTTCTTGCATCGGCAATAGCTTTGATCGCTTTTTTGCTTATTTTATGGAGAAAAAAATATATCTACTTAGTTTTTATACTGATTCCTCTAACTTATGTTATATATATAGCCATTCCCTCAAAAGAAGTTTGTATAAAGGTAGGCTCTAAGATATATCTACTCCCAGTTCACAATGGGACTATTTTTGAAAAAACTAACACTGTTTACCACTTACAAAAAGAGGGGAGTGTAAAAGATTTTGTAAAAGTAAAACTTAAAAATGAAAAGATAGGTTGGGTTAAAAATGAAGATATTTGCAAAGATTAGTTGGCTTTTTGCAACTATTATTATTATGTCTTCTCTAGCGCTGATGATAATTTTTTACTATCTAGCCCCTAGGCCTTATGCTAGAAAAATATCTGCTTGGCTCATTAGGCTTGGTACCTTTTTTACAGTTGAAATTCAGGGAAAAGAGGACAAAGATGCACAGATGTTTTTGATTAACCATCAGAGTGATTTAGACATCTGTATCATGGAGACGATAACGAGTAAAGACTTAGCTTGGGTAGCAAAAAAAGAGCTATTTGAGATACCATTTTTTGGTTTAGCACTAAAACTGCCAGAGGATATTGCAGTAACAAGAGAGAGCAAAACTTCTTTACTAAAACTACTAAAAGATGCCAAAGATAGGATAGATAAAAAAAGAGTCATAACAATGTTTCCAGAAGGAACTCGCTCTACAAAATCAAAGATGCTTCCTTTTAAGTCTGGTGCTAAGATGCTAGCAGACAAGTATAAGCTTCGCGTTCAACCTGTAGTTATTATGCAGAGTGCAAAGTATTATAATGTAAAAGAGTTTTACTACAAACCTGGTCGCATCAAAGCTATATACTTAGACTCTTTTATAGCAAACAAGCAAGATAAGGATTGGCTAAATAATTTAAGAACTAAGATGCAAAAAGTATATGATGATGAGCTATCAAACAATCCTAGCCATAGGTAGTGGTGGTTTTATTGGTGCAATCCTCAGGGTTTACCTTAATGGTTTAATCTCAAACAAACTTCCTCATGACCTTCCATTTGGTACTCTTGGAGTAAACCTTATTGGAAGTTTTATAATGGGGCTTTTAGTAGCTTACTTTATGTACACTACACTATTTTCTCTACATACAAAATCATTTCTCTCCACGGGGATTTTAGGAGCCTTAACAACATACTCAACATTTGCTATAGAGAGTTTTTTTCTCCTAGAGGGTGGGCATATCATCTTAGCTTTAGTAAATATCTCACTAAACGCTTTTGGAACTATTTTTATGGCTGGTTGTGGTTTTTATATAACTAAATACTTTTTAGCACAGTCTTAGATCTCTATAATCTCATCCCCACACCATTTTGCAAGCTCTAAGTCATGAGTGATAAGAAGCATTCCCTTCTCATCTAGTGAGTCAAGCAGCATCTTCATAACTTCAAGTTGTATAACATTGTCAAGTGCAGATGTAGGTTCATCTAGTAGTAAGATCTCACTTTTCATAAGCATAGCTCTTAAAATTGAGGCTCGTTGTAGTTGCCCGCCTGAAAGCTCATGTGGGAGTTTTAAAAGTAGTTCATAGTCTAGGTTTAGTTTACTCAGATATGCTTTAAGGTTATCAACAGATGCTACATCTTTTATTTGATTTATTAAGCTATAACTTGGATGAAAAGAACTATATGGATCTTGAAAAACCTCAGACGCTCTCCTGCGCTCAATACTTCCATTAAGAGGTTTTAAGTTTCCTAAAATCAGCTCAAAGAGAGTACTCTTTCCAGCTCCACTAGCTCCAACTATAACTTTTATCTCACCTTTTTTTAAACTAAAAGACAAATCATCAAAAAGCAAAAAGTCTTTTTTGTATCCAAAAGAGAGATTTTTAACTTCTAAAAGAGTGCTCAAGTATCAGCTCTTAGTCATTGAGAAGTATAATTTTGTAAGCTCATTATAGAGTGAATCTGGTGTTATATCAGCATTGTCTTCCCAGATTCGCTTCATGATAACATTGTCCTCTTCTCCTGCCCAAACTTTAACGTAAGTGCCCTCTTTATAGCCGTGGTCTTGGCGAAATTGATTTAAGATATTTTTACCAACATAAAGCCTATAAAGCGTCTCTAAATCAAGCCCACTAAAGACAACCAAGTCAAAAAAATCTGCTAAGAGAGCCTCAAGTTCAAGCTCTTCTTGGCTTAAAACCTTACGCATTATATCTTCAACTTTTAGTATAATCTTTTTTTGCGATGCAAAGTCATCATTTTTTATATCTATTTTAGAAAAACTCTCTAGATTGGATATATTGATGGCCAGCTCGTCTATGCCACCTCTTAGAGTTTTACTGTAATTCTCTATAGCTAAACTCATCACAAAGTGCCATACATCGACAACCTCTATCTGCAAATTTGCCCAATCAGGTTCTTGCTTAATGTTCTTCCAATGTTTCCATGAAAAACTATCAATCATCTCCGCGCACTCCATATAGATGCAACGCCTCCAGTTTATCTCTTTAGCATCTTTTGTCAGACCCTTAACCCAATCTTCTCCATTAGTAGCATCATTTAACTGTGATTGAAGTTGTAGCATTAATAATATTTTGTCCAAATTATTTTCCTTAATTTTATTTCATAAATTTAAGGGAACCTTTTCCCCTATTACTATCTATCATGCTCTGCGTGGGAGTTGATATATATGCTATAACTCAGATATATATGAGTTCCAACGCAGAGCATTGGAACTAGGGAAAACTCAACACTTACACTCTATTTTCTAATAATCCTAAAATAAGTTGTTTATTTTACCTAATATGCTAATATTCCATACTTAAACAAAGAAAGATAGATGAAAAAGATAAACTGTAGAAAATGTAAGTTTTATTATGTTACTTGGGAAAAAAAACAACCTCATGGATGTAGGGCTTATGGTTTTAAATCTGCTCAAATTCCCTCTATTGTTGTTTTTCAAAGTAGTGGAACTGATTGCTCACTATTTGAGCTTAAGGCTCCTTCCAAATAATCTTCTTACCAAAACCTAACCTATTGTCAGTTAGTTTAAAATATTTAACTTCAATCTTGTAAAGCTTTGCTCTCATTGCAAGTGCATATGGAAATCTCTTAAAGTAGAGTTTTTTTAGTTTCTCATCTCCAAGAGTTCTAAAGACTCCTCTAAACTGCAGACCTTGTATCTTACCTACTTCTTTTGTCTCTAAAAGAATATTTCCAGCAACATTTTGGTTTTTTTTGATATGTTTTATATGTGTGGTATCCTCGCTACTTGCTACTACAAATGTTAGTCCATCATAGATATAAAAGAGACTACAAACACTAAGCTCATCGCCATCAGAGGTAGCTAAACTTAGAGCATGATGCTTACTTATAAAAGACTCTATTTTTTCTAAATCACTCATGATTAAACTTTGACAAAGCCCCATCAAGTCTTTTGACAATCTCTTGCATCTCATCACGACTCACTCCAAAGTTTAGCCTCATAAAGCCGCTTCCCTCTTTTGAAAAACTAAGCCCAGTATTAAGCCCTAACTTTGCATCTTTAATAAAAAAATCTTTTATGCCTCTGTTGCTAAGCCCTAAGCCTTTACAATCAAGCCATGCAAGATAAGTTGCTTCTATGGGTGTGACCTTTATAGTATTGTTATGTTTTTTACAAACCTCTACAAGTAGCTCATAGTTGCTCCAAAGATGAACTTTTAACTCCTCTAGCCACTCTCTGCCCTCTCTATAAGCAGCTTCAAAAGCTGTATGAGACAAAACACTTCCTTGTGCAAAATGAACTTTCTTATAGCTTTGTAAAAATCTCTCTCTTAAAGCCTTACCTCCTATAGCTATACTACTTATAGCAAACCCAGCCATATTAAAAGTTTTTCCAACTCCTATAGCTGTTATTGTTATATCTCTTGCCTTTTGACTTAGAGATGCAAAGGGGATGTGTTTATTTGGTGCATAGACTAAGTCTGAGTGAATTTCATCACTAAAGACTACGATGTTGTGTTCTAAGCATAGTTCTAAAATCTCTTCTAACTCCTCTCGTCTCCAAACTCTACCAACAGGATTATGAGGTGAGCAAAGAAGCAAAAGTTTAGTCTTTTCATCTATCTTTTCTTTTAAATCTTCTATATCAAAAACATAACTTCCATCACTGGCTTGCTTTAGAGGATTGTTTAAAATTTCTCTTTTTTGTTCTCTAACACTGCTTAAAAAGGGAGGATAGATTGGAGTTTGTACTATAACTTTATCGCCAACTTCACTAAAAGCATCTATTGCCAAATCCATAGATGCAACGACTGAGTGAGAGTAGAGCAAATCCTCTAACTCATAAGAGATGCCATGCTCTCGTTTCATCCACTCTATTTGAGCTTCAAAAGCACTCTCTGGCATCATCTGATAGCCGATGATAGGATGTTCTAGTCTCTCTTTTACAGCATCTAAAACAAACTCTGGCGTATTGATGTTCATATCAGCAACCCAAGCAGGAAGCACATCCTTTGTACCAAAAAGTTCCTCTCTTAGAACATACTTCTCAGCTTTAGAGTCTTCTCTACTTGCGTGTGTTTTAAAGTTGTATTTCACTTCTTCTTCCAGATGCTACATTGTGAGATAGTGTGTTGAAATTTTCTTGCTGTCTCTTTTATCACAAACTCTATATCTCTAAGGTGTACAAGATCAAAATGCTCACTGAGTATCTCTTTTAAACTATCTAGAGTTCTAACTTCATTACCACTTGCATCTACAAAACCACCAAGCCACATCTCTTTTTGAGTAGAACTCTCTTGCCAAGTATATGGAGAGGTTATCATCAAGATGCCATCACTGTTTAGTCTCTCGTGAATAGTTTCTAAAAATAGTTTAGGGTTGTAGAGTCTATCTATTAGGTTTGTTGCCATCACTAAGTCGTATGAGCTTAGATTTGGCTTGAGGTTACATGCATCTCCTTGCCAAAAAGAGACTTTATGAGCAATATCTTCATAACCCAACTCTTGTATGGTTACTTTTTTATTTTGTACTAAATCGCCCTCTAGTTTAGATGCAAAGGCTATATATCCTCTCTCTTTTAACCTCACTCCTACTTGAATAAAACGGGCTGAGAAGTCCACACCCTCAACCTCATCAAAATCCTTTGCAAGCTCAAAACTAGCCCTTGTAGTCGCACACCCTAAGTCTAGTGCTTTTGTTTTGTTAGTACTAAACTCTACTGCTATCTTTGCACACTCTTTTGCAAAGTTTTTAACTCCAAAATAAGTATCTCCATACTGAAATTCACAATACTGTGAGACTAATTCATCGCTCTCATAAATATCTGATTTGCTCTCATTTTGATTGTTTGAGATAACATATCTAAAACCTGCATTTTGAGGGAAATGCTTTCTAAAGGCATAGCGAGAGTGTTTCATTATAAGATTTCCACTACTAGCCCATGATGAACCGAGTATGAGTGCATGTTTTTCATCAAATGTTGGAACTGTAAAGTCATCATAAGCCTCATGAACTTCAAAGCCATCAAATGGCCTCATTGGTGTTCTACTCCACTGCCAAACATTTCCCACCACATCGTAGATAGATTCGCCACTATTTGTGTGAAAGCCAAACTCATTTACAGGACAAGAACTAGCATAATGATAAAAGTTAAGATTTGCCCTACTTTGATGAAATGCTGGCAGATCCTCTATATTTGTTTGTTCATAAATGGCTCTATACTCAGCCTCACTAGGAAGTACACAAGAGACTCCATCTTTTTTACTCTTGTATCTACAAAACGCCTCAGCCTCTAACGCATTTACATCAACTGGCCAATCAAGTGGCATATCTATAACTTCGCACAGAGCTCTGTATCTATAAACCCTATCTTCATAGACCCAAAAAACAGGATATTTTGCCTTTGAGCTTTTTAGATACTCTAGCCCCTCTTCATCCCAAAACTCCTCATTTTCATAACCGCCATCTTGCACAAATTCCATAAACTCTGCGTTACTTACAAGATACTTTGAAGCCTTAAACTTACCAACTTCTTCTTCATAAACTCCATATTCATTATCCCAGCCATAAAGATTATGAGTTGTGCTTTTGCCTAGTTTTATATGAGTGCTATCTATCTTTATCATCTCATTTTTTGGGGCTTGTGAGCTATGCGAGCAGATATTAAACTCTTCTACACACTTAACAAACTCTAGCGGCATCTGACGGTGAAGCACGAGTGAAGTCTCTATATGAATCCTCTCATGCTCAATGCCCATAAGAATTACCCACATAGGTGAGTCTTGTTTGATGGGAAGTTCAAGCTCAAGATTCATAATAAGCTTACTAACTATCTCTTTTACCTTTGCTCTATACTCTCTTACCTCATCAACTTTTGGCCATGCATAGTTTTTAGCATTAACATCATCCCATGCCATCTCATCAACGCCTACTGCAAAGATGGACTCAAAGTTTGCATCTACTCTTTTATCTATTATCTTCATAAGTATTAGTTTGTTTATGAAAAAAGTAGCGGTGTGTCCGAAATAAAATATCATTGGATGTCTTGAGGGTTCTGACTTTTTATAAAAGACTTCATCACTCATAAGAGTCTCAAAAACTTTCTCAAAAAGAGTATAAGTGTTGTTAAAGTATTCTACTATTTCTTGTCGTTTTTTCTCTATACTTTCTCCATCAAGTGTAGGAGGATATATGCTAGTATTATTCAATTTACGCCCTTTTGTTTTGCTATAATTATTATATGAAAATTCATCAAAGCCCAAGATTAAAGAACCAAGCAAAACTCATTCATGCGTTTTCCTCAAGAGATGGCGGTGTGAGTCTAGCTCCATTTAACTCACTAAATCTAGCCTTTCATGTAGGCGACAACGAAAAATCAGTTTTAAAAAACCATAACATCTTAGCCACTCTCCTAAACTACAAAACACAAACGCTTGTTCATATGAAACAGATTCACTCTAATTTAGTCCATATTGTAGATGCAGGAGATAATTTTTTAAATCCTCCAACTTGTGATGCACTCATAACTGACAAAACAAATATCCCTCTTATGGTTATGGTAGCAGACTGTAACCCTCTGCTTTTTTATGATAAATCAAGAAGAGTTATAGCCGTGGCTCACGCAGGAAGGGAGGGTGCATTTGGAAATATTGTAAAAAATGTAGTTGAGAGTTTTGAACACAATTTTGGCTCAGATGCAAGGGATATTTTTGTAACTATAGGAGCAAGCATAGGTGTTTGTTGTTATAAAATTGGGCTTGAGATTAAGACAAAAGCAGAGGAATTAGGGCTCGGATTTGCAATAGAGCAAAGAGATGGAGCTATTTTTTTAGATGTTCGCAAGATTTTAAAGTCCCAACTCTTAGCGTCTGGCATAAAAGAGCAAAATATCGAGATAAGCAAGGAGTGTAGTTGTTGTAAGAACACCAAATACTTCTCCTATAGAGCCTCTAAGATAACTGGAAGATTTGCTGGTGTTTTAATGATGCGTTAAAGCTAGAATATCTCCACTAACTCCATGCGAGGCTGAAGCCTCACTTCCGGAAGGGATGTGTGGCTTTGAAGTTGTTAGGGAATTCGAAAATGAGGTTTTAACCTCGCCCAAAAGGTTTATAGGTCACGCTCTGAGCCCCTAACTCTTAAAATACCCATCTAAACAAAACAAGCGCTCATATAACCCACAACACTACTCTCATCTCCACTAGCATCACTACTTGTTCTATAGTCAAGTATGATAGGATTTAATTTTTGCGCCCTTGCACTTAGCATCATAGCCTCAACTCCCAAAATCCCACAGGCCTCACAACCCTTATGTAAAAGAAAAGTATCAAGTTTTTCAATAGCTTCTAAGCAGACATTATCAAGCTCGTTGGCATATTGCTCATTATAAAAATGGCTCAAATCTGTACTAATAATAACTCCACAATCTTCTAAACTTAATATCATATCTATAATCTCTGATAAAGCAGAAGGATCAACGCTTCCATATACTAACTCAACAATCTTTGCACCCTCTATGTAGTGTTTTATAAAAGGAAACTGCACTTCAGTTGAGTGTTCTGCATGTGTGATTATCTCTTTGAGTCCAAAATTTTTCTCTAGGGACTCATATATAAGTTCACTTTTTGCTATTGCACCAAATGGAGTTAGATACTCTGATGCCAAGCACATACTCACCCCATCAAAGGCAACTCTATGTGATGGTCCAATAACTACAAAATTTTTCACGCTACTTTTAGCTAAGACTCTATAAGCAATATTTGCACTGTATCCTGAGAAGACATATCCAGCATGAGGAACTATCACTGCTCTTGTTTTTGCTTTAATTAGTGAAGACTTTTTATTAAATAAAGCACTAAAACTGCCAAAATATCTTAAAATATCGCTTGCTTCTCTTGGGTAAAAAGTACCAGCCACACTCATCTCTCGTTTCATACTACTCTCCTAAGAATCTTTTGTAAAAACTATATTAAAGTTTCACTTTTATAGCAATGATATCTCGTCAAACCTTGCCTCTTTAGCGTCCACTCTATACTTTAAAATTTTTGGGTTTTGCGTATATATAGAAGGGTTTGCACCCGCTTTAAAACTAAGATGTTCTAAAAAGTCTTCTGTTTTTGGAAGTTGTTGCCACACTTGAGGTAAAAAGGTGCCATGGTAGTGATCGTGCTCTAAGATAAGTCCATCTTTATGTGGTGTAATCATCTTTAAAAGCTCTTCATAACTGCTATACTCTAACTCTTCTGGGACGCTTAAAACTGAGACTTCAAGACTAAGCTCACTTAGTTCATCTTCTTGAAGCGGTGAAAACCTACTATCTCTAAATGCACTCATAAGGGTATTTGAGACTATATCATCATAAAGAGTTCTGTGAGCGATAATGGAACCTATACATCCACGAAGATTGCCATTTTTATATAGTGTAACAAAGGAGGCTCTCTTTTGTGCAAGCTGTGGGTATTGCTTTAAGAGTCCATCTTTATCTAGATCCTCTTTCTTAGAGAAATGGTGCAAAAGCGTTGTTTTTGCAAGAGATAAAACTACGTCATCTAACATATTGTACTCCTCTTTAAAAAAGCTAAACTCTCTCTTTAACTCTAAGAGCTAGCTGTTGTGGAAGAAGTCCAAGGGACTCTTCTACTAGTTTTGTATTTCCATGAGTTATAAATTTATCCCCATATTCAAAACTCTCAACCTCCACATCTAAGATTTTAGCATAAGATAAAAATTCTAGTATTGTAGAGCCAACTCCACCCATTTTAGAGCTATCACTAAATACAAACCATTTTTTATGCTTAGTAGCCATATCAAGTAGCATCTCTTCATCTAATGGTTTTACAAACCTCAAATCTAATATGTTTACCTCAAAATCTAAGAGTTCTGCTGTTTCATAAGCGCGACCAACTCCATTTCCATATCCTATAAAGAGTATGTCGCTGTTATCTGAGCGAAGTAGTTGAGATTTTGCTAACTCAAAAGGAGCTGATTCTGGTAGATTAGTCTCTATAAATGAGCCTCTTGGATATCTTAGTGAACATGGATGCTGATACTCTGCAGCAAACCCAAGTGCTTGATGGAATGACTTCTCATCTCTGGGAGCAAAAAGTGTCATATTTGGGATAGCTCTTAAAAAACTAATATCAAAAACACCCTGATGTGTCTCTCCATCTTCACCTACTATTCCAGCACGATCAAGTGCAAAAACAACAGGTAAATCCATCAAACAGGTATCATGAATAACTTGATCATAAGCGCGTTGTAAAAATGTTGAGTAAATTGTACAAAAAGGTTTAAAACCCTCTTTTGCTAAAGCTGCCATCGAGGTAACTGCGTGTTGTTCTGCAATGGCTACATCCCAAAATCTATCAGGATAAGCCTCTATAAGCTCACTAAGTCCCGTGCCACTAGGCATAGCAGCAGTAACTCCAACTATTTTTTCATTGTTTTTTGCTAGATGCATAAGTGCCTCTGTATAAATCTGAGTAGCACTCTTAGCTGAAGACTTCTTTGAACTGTGACCATTACTTAAATCAAAAGGACCAACACCGTGCCACTTCTCTTCTTTACCCTCTGCAATATCATAACCCTTACCCTTGAGAGTCTGAGCGTGAATAACAACAGGTTGATTGAGATTTTTAGCAGTCTGCATGATTTCTATGAGTTGAGAAAGGTTATGCCCATCAACAGGACCAATATAGTTTATGCCCATCTCTTCAAAGAGCATTCCAGGAGTGATAAGTTTTAAGCTCTCCTCCATTCTCTTAGCTATGTAATGAGCACCATCACCAAAGTTATCTACAAAGTTTTCCGTATGTTTTTTAAACTTTTGGTAAAATGGAGATGCCATTGCAGAGCTCAACATCCTACTCACTGCACCTATTGGTTTTGCGATACTCATCTCATTATCATTTAAGATAATTACTAAAGGAAATTTTATCTCTCCTAGCTCATTTAATGCTTCATAAACCATACCAGCCGTCATTGAACCATCACCTATCATAACTACAGGGATTCTTGCTTTTTGCTCACCTTTTAACTTTATCGCCTTTGCAGCTCCCACCCCTAAAGATATAGAGGTAGAACTATGTCCAGCTACAAAATAATCATACTCAGATTCACTTGGTTTTGTGTATCCACAGATGCCCCCAAACTGGCGAAGCGTGTCAAACTTTTCCCATCTCATAGTTAGTAGTTTGTGTGCATAAGATTGATGTGATACATCGAAAATGAAAGGGTCTTTCTCTATATCAAAAACTTTGTGCATAGCTACAATTAGCTCAGTTGCACCCAAGGTTGAACTAAGATGTCCACCATTTTTACTAACAACTTTTAAAATTTTTTCTCTTATCTCTTGACAAAGAACTTCTAGCTCTTTTATATTTTTTTCTTTTACATTTATCATTTTTTATTCACTTAAAGCTGCTCTTTTTACCCGCTCAAACCTTTTAGAGATTTGAGCATCTATATTTCCCGCGTCACTAATAGCGATAACTCCGCCCTCACTAACAGCACCATCTGAGACAATATCAACATGTTCTAGTGAACCTAGATTTTTAGATAGGTCTTCATGATTTTTAGGATTTACCCGTAGTTTTATCTTTGAGGCTCCTTGAAGCTCTTTTATAAGCTCTCTTGATAAAACCTCAGCTATCTCACTTGAACTTTTTGATAGCTCTACATTGATAACCTCTTTTGATATATCAATTGCAGCACTAACTAGTTCAGATTTTATCCCCTCTAAGGCTTTTTCATACTCAGATGCACTCTCCTCTAGAGTCTTTATAGAGTTTATAAACTGCTCTTGAGAATTTTTAAAATTTGCCTGCTCCTCTTTTAAAGCCTGCTCTTTACCCTCTATTATACCCTCTTGAAATGACTCTGCTTTTACTTTTTCTATCTCTTTTTTATGCTCTTGGCTCATAGACTCTAACTTCATCTGTAGCTTTATAAAGTTAGAAGACATATCATCAGTTTTTTTCATCAATGACTCGATAAGAGAGTCTTTTGAATTCGTGCTTATAGAGCTTGCATCTACACTGGTTTTAGGCTTTTCTGGTTCTTTTTTTTCATTTTTTTCATTTTTTTCTAAAGTACTTTTTTGTACACTAGCATCAGAAGATGGACCCATAGCCAACACTTTAAAAGTATATTTATCAACATTGTGTTTTACAAGCTTTTCATTTGAGATTACAGTTGCCATCTTCTGTTTTACTCTACCATCTCATCGTTTGAACCCATCTGTATAGTTCCAGCCTCAGCTAGTCCATTTACAAGTTCAACAATCTGTCTTTGAGCATTCTCAACATCTTTCATCTTAACAGCACCAAGAAACTGCATCTCCTCATCAAATGCCTCTTTTGCTCTCTCACTCATACCAGAAAAAAACTTCTCTTTAAGCTCTTCAGGTGCACTTTTTAAGGCAAGCATAAGCTCTTTTTTATCAACCGCTTTAAGTATCTCTGTAATAGCAGTTTTATCAAGAGTGACAATATCTTCAAAAGTAAACATCATCTCTTTTATCTGAGTAGCTAGCTCCTCATCTATCTGCTCAACTTGAGATAGTGTAGCTTTTGCACTTTTTGCACCAAGACGGTTAAAGATATCTGCAACCGCACGAGGTCCACCAACTTCGACTTTGTACGATGCCAAAGACTCTAGCTTTGACTCTAACACTGCTGATACTCTTTTTATAACAGATGGAGAGATATCTCCAAGTCTAGCCATCCTCATAGCAACTTCTGAACGAAGATCATCTGGAAAGAACTGAAGTGTGTCGGCAGCTTCAGTTGGATCCATATGAGCTAGTATAAGTGCAATAGTTTGTGGATGCTCATTAACTATAAAATCTGAGAGTTGTTGAGGCTTGATTTTTGACAAATAGGAGAAGTTTTGAGTATTTTGCATACTTTTTGACAACTTATCTAAAACTCTTTTAGCCTCTTCTGGACCTAGAGTTCTATATAAAAGCTCTCTAGCATATTCCAAACCACCAGATGTAAGAAACTGACCCGATTGAAATATTGCATGAAACTCTTCAAGTATGGTAGTAGCTATTGCTTTTTCAACACTCTTGTTCCCTGCAATATATTTTGAGATCTCTGTTATTGCATCTACATTCATATTTGAAAAAATTGCTGCTGTTGGCTCTTCTCCTAATTGCATTAGCAATATAGATATCTTTTCAGCCATACTCATTTCATCATATTTTGCTTGTTGTGTTGGATTTAAACTCATAGCTATCTACCTTTTTTTCTCTCTTGTATAAGGTTGTTCTTCCTCAACTAGTAGAGACTGAAGAAGAGATGCCAACTCTTCTGGTGCATCTTCTGCCATATTTCTAACTTTTTCTAAAAGAACTTCATGTTTTAGTTCATCTTCATTAAAGCCCTCTCCAACGCCCAATTGACTCTCAACTTTTTTACGCATCTGTTGAACTTTTTCTACTAAGTCCTCTTCTTCATCATCTTCTATCTCAAGTGATGGGCGAGTTAGCTCCTCATCCTCTTTTGAAACTTCGAGCATTTTAAGAGCAAAAGGAGAGATAACTTTTTTGTAAAGTATCAAAAGTAAAATAAGAACAAAAAGATATTTAAAGAGTCCAGAAAATGGTGCTAAATAAGTTTGAGAAAAGGTCAGCGCCTTTGAGACTCCATCAACTTCACTTACAGTAGTATCCCTTTTAAACTGCAAATTCTTAACACTTACCTGATCACCTCTTGCTTCATCTATACCAATAGAACGACTAACAAGTGAAGACAAGGCCTCAAGATCACTCTCTTGAAGTGCTAAATACTCAAGTTCATTTGTTGGTTTATTCTCTTCATCTAGTTTATATTTGTACTTTCCATCAACTATAACTGCCGCACTAATCTTTTTTATGCGGGCAAATTGTGACTTTGTAGTTGAGACTGTTTTACCAACCTCGTAGTTAGTAGTACCTGTATTTTTTTCATACTTCTCACTAGTCTGGTTACTCTTTAAGCCCTCAACCGGTCCTATATTACTTACAGTTCCAGGAACCCCACCAACTTCTGCTGGGGTACTTCCTTCTCTTTTTTCTTCGCTTATCTGCTCGCTTCTAACAACATTCTCAGGATCAAACGTCTCAGAAGTAGAGTTTTGGATTGAGAAATCAAAGTCTATATTTACCTGAGCTACAACCTTCTCTTCGCCGCCTACAAATGGAGAGACAACTTGTATAATCTTTCTTTGTCTTTTTCTCTCCTCTTTTGTTTTGTACTGTTGTTGAACAACTGAGAGTTCGCCCATTTGAGCCATCTCATCTTCATCACCTAGAGTCTCGCCATCAGAGTTTACAAGCATCACGTTTGTTGCTTGCATCTTAGGCACAGCAGATGCAACAAGATTTTTTATACCTCTGATTTGCTTAGATGAGAGTTTTCTTCCATCAACAAGTGTTACCATAACAGATGCACTAGGATCAACTTGCTTAGCGACAAAAAGTGTATCTTTTGGAAGCGCTAAGCTAACACTTGCAGACTCTATGGGAGCTAGTGCATTTATGGTTCTTGAGAGTTCACCCTCTAACGCACGAAGATATTTGATATTTTGGTCAAAACTAGTAGCTCCAAACTCTTGTGTGTCAAAAAGTTCAAAACCTACACCAGTATTCTTAGGAATACCCATAGATGCTATAGTTATACGCTCCTTGTAAACTACCTCTTTTGGTACTTTTATGATGTTGTTGTCTTCTAGTTTATATGCAATTGAATCTTTTTCCAACTGAGCAACTACCTTAGCTGCATCTTCTGAGCTTAGGGAGTTAAATAAAATTTCATAATCGTCATCTGTCTTCTTTTTAGCAGTATATACCACCAAAAAAATCAAAAAAGCGACTATCCCAATGACAGCTATTGCAATAATAGCTCTTTGTTGCTTAGTAAGCTTTGTATAAAGAACAACTAGCTGAGAAAAAAGTACCTTAAAATCCATCTACTTCCCGTTTATAGTATCTCTTGTATCAGTTCAAAAAAGCGGGTGTTTTGCTCTTTTGTTCCAACTGTCACCCTAATAGCATTCATATTATAACTACTTAAATCCCTTACAATCATCCCTTTTTTCAAAAGAAGTCCTGCAATTTGTGAAGAGTTTTGGCTCGGATTTAGACATAATGTAACAAAATTTGTATAACTGTCAATTATATCTATTTTTTGCTCGTTTACAAACTCTTCATAGCGTTTCATCTCACTAAAGTTAGCAACTATACTATTTTTAACAAATTCTTCATCACTAAGAGCTACTTTTGCAGCTTCAAGAGAGAGTGTAGTAACATTAAAAGGAGGTCTGATTTTATAAAGCTCTTTTATAATGTCAGTACGTGCGAGTCCATAACCAACTCTCATACCACCAAGTCCATAAGCTTTTGAGAAAGTTCCAAGATAGATTACATTTTCAAACATCTCTATAAGCTCTTTTGGTTTGACTTCTTTTTTTGCATCTTTAAGGATAGCATACTCCATATAAGCACCATCGACAACAACTAAAGTGTTGCTGTCAATCTTGCTTAAAAAGTCAAAAAGTTTTTGTGAGTCTATGGCATCTCCTGTTGGGTTGTTTGGTGTACATATAAAGATAATAGCTGGTTTTTCTTTTTTGTAAATCTCATAAAACTCATCTAAATCATGCGACTGTGAAGTAGTCCGTAAAATCTCAGCACCTACGTGTTTAGCGTAAATTTCATACATCGCAAATGTAATCGAGTTCATTAGTATTTTAGAGTTTTCATCTGCTTTTGCATGGATTAAAAACTCTATGACTTGGTCACTCCCAGAACCGATTATTACATTTTCATCTTTGACTTCAAATCTTTTTGATATGCCACTCTTTAAATCCATCATAGAGTCATCTGGATACAAGGACATTTTTGTAACTATTTTTGATACTGCCTCGCTAACTCTGCTAGAACATCCATAAGGATTTTCATTAGATGCAAGCTTTATAATATCTTTTGGCTCTATACCAAACTCTCTTACAACAAGTTCTATAGGCTTTCCAGCTTCATAGTTTTTAATATCTTTCATCTTGGCATTAAACTTCATCTTCACCCTTTACATAACTTCCAAGCCAAGTAACCTCAGCATCGTGCTTTGCTAGCACTTTTTGAATATGGGCTTCATCAACATGCCCATAAAAATCTATATAAAACCAGTAACCAAAACCTGCATTGCCCTTTGATGGGCGAGACTCAATCTTTGAGAGATTTATATTTTCATCATCAAAATCTTTTAGAAAGTGAACTAAGGAGCCTGCCTCTTTTGCATCTTCGAGTTTTACTAAGATTGAAGTCTTATCATCTCCACTTATAGCATTTTTAAAGTCACTTAAAATCACAAAACGAGTAGAACTATCATGTTCATCTTCTATGTTCTCAAACATAGTTGGAACACTGTAGAGTTTTGCAGCAATATGAGAACAGATAGCTGCCGCACTTTCATCTTGTGATGCGAGTATTGCAGCCTTAGCAGTTGAGTCAACTGGAATGAGCTCAACATTTACAAGTCCATGCTCAGATAAGAACTCTCTACACTGTCCAAAACCTTTATCTTTTGAGTATATTCTCTTAATATCGCTAAGTTTTTTAGCTTTTGTTACAAAAGACATATGTATGGGCATATAAAGCTCCGCTACTATCTTTACACTACTTTTTGCAAGCAGATCAAGTGTCTCTCCAACTATTCCATCTTTTGAATTCTCTATGGGGACCACTCCAAACTTAGCTCTTTTTGCTTCAAGCGTTTTAAAAACTGCATTGATAGAACCTAAAGAGAGATAGTCACTCATAGCGCCAAAACGACTCTCTGCAGCCTGATGGGTAAATGTTCCCTCTGGTCCCAGGTATGCTATGAGTTCAGGTTTTTCTAGGTTTCTAGAAACTGCAAAAATTTCCAAAAATATAGCTGCAATGGCACTTTTGTTTAAGAGTCCACCCTTTTCTTTGCTTTGAGCTTCAAGCCTGTCAATGATGGCTTTTTCTCTCTCAGGTCTATAAATAGCACCACCGGACTCTTTTTTTATCTCGCCTACACGATGAACAACTCTCATTCTCTCATTTAACAAATCTAGCATCTGCGAGTCTAGCTTATCAATGGCCACCCTACAATCATCTAAGCTCTTCATAGCTCCTCCAAAATCTCTTGCATATCTGCATAAGTTCTATCTGGTCTTAACTCTGGGTCTAAAAATGGAACTATCTCAGCTTCACTTTTGTACTTTCCACTTGTTACAAAAAAAGTCTTTACCCCCAGCTCTTTTGCTCCGCCTAAATCGCCCTTTACATCGTCACTTATCATAGTAATATCACAAAACTTAGCCTCAGGATTTTGTTTTTTTAAAGCCCTTAGAGACTCCTCATAAAAAGCGATACTAGGCTTTCCAACAACCTCATAACTTACAGAAGTTGCAAACTCTAGCATCTTTAAAATCGCCCCCACTCCAGGATATCTCTTAGAGTTTTTTGCATAGATGGAAGTCTCGTGCATACCAACTAGCTTTGCACCAAGGAGTAAAAACTCTATCATCTGTGCATACTCTTCGTTAGTAAAATCCTCTTTTATAGCCACTAAAACTGTTTTAGGATTTGTATAGTCTAAGCTATACCCCATGTTCTGCAAAGTTTTTAAAAACTCATCAGCACCATAAGCAGCAACAGAGTCTTTTTCTACGCGAGATTCAAGCATCATAAGTGGGTCAAGGTATTTATCAAAGGAAAATTCAAAACCTTGTGAGATTAAAAAATCATAAAAATCTTTTGATGCCCTCTTAGTGTTGTTTGTTACAACCATATATGGAATTTGTTTTGTATTGCATCTTTTTATAAACTCTCTGCTTCCACGAATGGGAGATTTATCCTCATCACTTATAAGTGTGCCTTGAACATCAATAAAGTACAAGTTGGTCTCCTTTTATATTTTTAAGCACGATCCCTGTGCGTGAGCCTTCTGCTGAAGCTGTCGTAAGACTCTCTGTGAGAAAACTTAGCGTAAGATAATGGGCTTTGCTCATTATCTGTACAAATTAAATAAACTCTTTCTCAAGAGCTATAATATCTTCAAACTCTTCTCGCTCTCTTATAAGCCTGTCTTCACCACCCTTTACGGCTACTTCTGCGCTTCTTCCTCTTGTATTATAGTTGCTTCCCATACCAAAACCATAAGCTCCAGCACTATGGATGATTAACAAGTCGTTTCGTTTTACCTCTGGTAGCTCATAGTTTTTTGCAAAGAAGTCACCGCTCTCACAAACAGGGCCAACAACATCTACCACTTTAGTTTTACTCTTATCTTCTACTAGTGCTTCTATCTTATGATAAGCGTTGTAAAGACTTGGACGAAGCAGGTCATTCATAGCACCATCAACTACAACAAACTTCTTATCCCCATTTTGTTTCTCATATAAAACCTTAGTTAAAAAGTATCCAGCATTTGCAGTCAGAAATCTACCCGGCTCACAGATGATGGTCAAATCAAGCCCTTTTATAGCACCCAAAATCGCTTGTGCATAATCATAAGGTTTTATCGTTACTTCTTTATCATAAGTCACACCAAGTCCACCACCAATATCAAAAAACTTTAGCTCTATATCTATAGCAAGAAGTGAGCGAACCATATCTGCTACAATCACTGCTGACTCGTAGATTGGTTCTAAGTGTGTTAGTTGTGAGCCTATATGAAAGTGGATGCCAACAGGATCAAGTGCGGTGGAATTTTTAGCTAAGACATACATTCTTTTTGCACTATCTATATCTACACCAAACTTGTTATCATGCAATCCTGTTGAGATATATGGATGAGTTTTGGGGTCTATATTTGGGTTTACTCTTACACTTATGCGAGATACACTACCCAACTCTTTTGCAATCTGCTCAACTCTAAAAAGTTCAGCTTCACTCTCAACATTTATGTAGAGTATATCGCTTAAAATCGCTTCGCGAATCTCATCATCACTCTTTCCAACACCTGAGAAAATAACTTTATAAGGAGGAATTCCAGCCAAGAGAGCACGACGAACTTCACCAATAGAGACACAATCTGCTCCGCTTCCTAAATCCCCAAAGTGTTTAACCACACTAAGGTTTGAGTTTGCTTTTACTGCATAGGCAAGGATTGATTTTCTACCTTTAAATGCCTCTTTTAACTCTTTGTATCTCTCGCTCATATAATCAAGATTATATACATAGAGTGGAGTTTTGTATTTTGTTGCCAATTGTTTAAAGTTCATGTAAAAATCCAAATAATTTTTAAGTGATTTTATCCAATAAGTGCTTATGTTTTTGTTATATCAAAATAACTATTGCATCATCTTCGTATGCGATACTTTCGCCACTGCCTAGTAGCTATTAAAAAGAGTATAACTACAGGTGCTACAACTCCTATCTCGCTAGGTATTGTTTTGTTGTTTGATAGTTCTATAAGCATAAACAAAATCCCCCAAAAAAGCAGTGTTGCAAGGATCGCCCCAAAACTAAAGAGAGATACATTTAAAAATCTAACACTAATTGGAACAAAGAAAAAGATGATAACAACCAAGCAAGGGACAAAAAATGGATAGATAAATATCTTATAGAGTGCTCCTTTTATGGCACTAGTATTTATATTTTGATCTTTTAGTAAAAAAAGTGCGTCTATGGCATTTTTTATAGTAAAGTTTACCTTTCCCTCATAGACTTGATCTAGCATCTTAGGCCTAAAACCCTCCAATATATTTAGACTTTTAGCCTCTTTTATCTTCATCCCAGGTGAATCAAAGCTCATATCATCTGGTTTTGTAATGATGTCTGCTTTTGCGATGTACCAAGAGTCATCTCTATAGATGGCCGAAGATGCTACTATAACCTCTTTTAAAATATTGTCTTTAATACTAAAGACTCTAATTCCCTCGGCTCTCTCTTGAAGAGGCAGCATCTCAGAGAAGTATATATACTTGTCTTTGTGCGTAAAAAAGAGATCTTTTGTAGGACTTAGATATGCTGAATTTTTTCGTATATTTTTAGAAAACTCTTCTGCACGTGAGAAACTTGAAAGTGAGTGTAGTGAAATAAATAGAATTATAACAAGGGTTGAGACTACAACAAAAGGTTTTAGTACATCGATTCTTGAATAGCCAAGAGAGTAAAAAGAGACTAAGGCATTTGAGCGAATAAGAAAAATTTTTGTAGATATCATCGCAAAGATTAAAGAGAGTGGCAGAAGCATATCGATGGCAAAGAAAACTTTATATACAAGGTAAATTAGTACTAGATTGGCTGATTCAGACAAGGAATCAGCATTATCCATATAGTCAAAACCTACTAAAAACATCACTAATGCACTTAGTATTATAAAGAAAAATTTTAAGTAGTGAAAAGAGATATATTTAAATAGTAGCAAATTATTCCTTCTCATAAAATCTCAAAAAAATGAGCTAAAAGTATTAAAAATTGAGTCTTATTTTATCTAAAATTGTTTAACTGAAAATTTTGAGCTTACATCTTCAAGCGAAGAAGCCTCTAAATGCTCTATTGCCTCACAAGCATGGGCTATCCAACCTGAGAGATGCCTAGACTCCTCATCATTAAAATCACTCAACACATAAGATGAAACTTCACCTTTATGCTCAGGTTTTCCTATGCCGAGTCTAACTCTAACATAGTCTCTAGTAATCTTCTCATCAGTAGATTTGAGTCCATTGTGCCCTCCATGTCCACCGCCTCTTTTAAAGCGAACAGCACCAAAAGGCAAGTCTAAATCATCATGTATTACTACAACTTCATCTATCTTATAGAAGTTTTTTACAGCTTGTATAGAGTTGCCTGAGAGGTTCATATATGTAAGTGGTTTTAATAAAAAATGATTTGAAAATTTAAATAGCTCGCCGTTAAATGATGAAGAAGAGAGTTTTTGAGCACTATTTCTACGAACAAGTTCATCTATAACCATAAAGCCAATGTTATGACGATTTTTGGAGTATGAGGGACCTGGGTTACCAAGTCCGACTATTAACATTGTAAAATCTCAAAAAAACTTTTTTTTTCAGGAAACATCGCTACGCGAACGATACTCTTGTTTTGTAGCCTCAGGGGGTTGTAGGGACAAATGTCCCTGCCACTATAATGGGCTTTGCTCATTATAGTGCTTAACATGGTGTTACTTAGCCTTGATAATACTAACTACTGCAACACGGTCAGCATCACGCATAACTACATTAGGGATAGCTACTAAATCACGAACAAGCTTAGAATCACCTACGTCCATATCAGTAACATCTATCTCAAACTTACTTGGAACATTTTCTATCGCTCCCTTTACAGTTAAACGAGGTTTAGCTTTGTGCACAAGACCTTTGTTTTTAAGACCTATCGCCTCACCTACAGTAACAACTGGAACATTATAAGTAGTTACAACATCTGGTTGTGCTACCATTAAATCAACATGTAGTAAATTACCAGTCACAGGATGTGCTTCATATGATTGAACTACAACATTCATCTCTTTACCACTAACCGAAATAGGGAATGCTAAAGTATCTTTGTTGCGAACAGTACGGATATATTCATTCATTTTGAATGCAGCATTGATATTTTCAAGCCCTTTTCCGTAGATGTTGGCAATTAGATATCCATCACGACGTAGTGCTTTAGTGCCCTGTTTGCCAATACTCTCTCTAATTATGCCTTCTAACATATTAAATCCTTAATTAAAAAATGTTTGGAATTATACAAAATTAAGCTTTAAATTCTACTTTAAATCAAAAATATCATTTTTTTGAGCCAAATCCTCTTCTATATTTTTATTAGAGCTTGGGTTTTTTGCAGTCTTAGAAGAGCTTAAACCGCTCATTCTAAGTTCCAAGTCAGACGGACTTGTAGCATAATCTTTTGCTTTTTCTTTATTTATGACACCTTCATTATAAAGCTCTAAGATATGTTGATCAAAACTTTGAGATTTATAGTGTTCTTTTCCCTTTTCTATTGCATCTTTTATCTCAAAGTCACGATTTTCCATGATGAGTTTCTCTATAGTTGGAGTGCGAACCAAAATCTCCATAGCAGCTCTTCTTCCTCCATCTATAGTAGGGATAAGCCTTTGTGAAATTATACCCTGAATTACACCAGAGAGTGAGAGCCTCACACGATTTTGTTCATCTGTAGGAAAGGTTGAAATTATACGGTTTATGGTCTCTTTTGCATCTATGGTGTGTAGAGTTGAAAAAACTAAGTGCCCTGTATCCGCAGCGTGAAGTGCAAGATTTATAGTCTCGCGGTCCCGCATCTCTCCAACTAAAATAATATCTGGGTCCTCTCTTAGTGCTGCACGAAGAGCCTTGTCAAAAGAGAGAGTGTCTTGTCCTACTGAGCGTTGATTTATGATGCAACCTTTGTCTTTGTGAACAAACTCAATAGGATCTTCTATAGAAATAATATGCTTTTTCTTTGTTAAGTTTATCTCATTGATTAAAGCTGCAAGTGTAGTTGACTTACCACTACCAGTTACACCAGTTACTAAAACAAGCCCTCTCTCTTTGTTTGCAAGCTCTCTTACAACTTCTGGAAGCTTTAGCTCGCTTATAGTTGGAATATTGATAGGAATAGCACGAAAAACAGCAGATACTCCATCCATCTGAAAAAAAACATTTACACGAAAACGATTTCTCTCATCAAATGGGTATACTAAATCTACCTCTTTATTTTCAACCAGCTCACTAAATCTACCTTTTAAAAGCTCTTTTGCAAAGGTAAGAGCATCCTCTTTAGAAAATATATCCCCAGCAAACTGAACAATATTTCCATTTATTCTAGCTCTTATTGCCGAGTTTGCTTTTACATGAAGGTCGCTTCCCTTTAGCTCTATCATCTTTTTAAGATATGCTCTTATTTTATTTAGCTGGGCAAAAGTTAGTTTTGAGACATCTACTGCATTTTTCATAATGAGTCCAATATCTCTTTAAATGCCTCTTTAAATGCCTCAAGTCCATCTTCAATCTGCCCATCAAGCACCTCATCAAGGTCAATTCCAGCAGCTTTTACTCTTTTGAAATGTTCTTTTATAATGCTTGCATCTATTGGCAAAGTCTGCTCTTTTATCTCATTTTCATCAAAAGCTTTTATTGTGTCTATTGGAGCAGTATTTACACAGTTAACCCCAAGCAGTTTGTCCACATAGTAAGATGCCTCAAGTGAGTCGTCTTTTACTCCAGTACTTGCAAAAAGAGCTCTACAACCATCAATATTCATCTCTTGTATAGCGCTATATATATCAGCAGTGTTATAGATGCCACTAAGAGAGGTCTCAACTCCAGCCTCCCTAAGTCTCGTATCTATAGCACGGTCAACTCTACTTACAAAGATGCTAATAACACTATCAACCTTTTTGTTAGACTTTTTTAGTCCTCTCTCTATCGCCTTAGCACAAGAGATAGCCTGCTCTTTTTTAAAAATAAGTGTTGCATTAACAGGTATGGCATATGCAATTAACTCTTCTATAGCGGTATATCCAGCAGTTGTAGCTGGAACTTTTATCATTACATTTTCTCTATCTATCTCACTAAAGAGCCGCTTGCCCTCTTCTATGGTAGCCTCTGCATCATCGCAAAAAAATGGATCAACTTCTATGCTTACATATCCGTCATCACCTCTGTCGTGTAATGGTTTTAATATATCTGCTGCTTTTTGAATATCAAATATAGCAACTGCTTCATACTTGGCTTTAGGGCTTAAACCCTCTAATGATGCAAGTTGTTCTTTATATGCACCAGAAGTTAAAATGGCACTCTTAAATATCGCTGGATTTGATGTAGCACCGTTGATGATACCACGACTTATTAACTCCTTAAACTCACCATCAAGATAGTCTCTCTCTATAAAATCAGCCCATAGTGAAAATTTTAACTCTTCTATATACATATTAGTTCCTGAAAAAAAATTTATCTATTATATCCCAAATCTTGTCAAACTTTTTTAAATTAATAAAAACAATAACATGAAGTAGCAAAAGTGCGTACAAAACTTCATTATCTATAAAGATTTTTAAATGTGTTGCGTTAAAATAAAGATAACTCTCAAATACCATCTCTTCATAAATTTGAGTATTTATAAAAAACAATACAACTGTTAAAAGTGTCAAAAGAGTAAGATAAGAGATATTTTTGAAATATCTATAAATTCCATAAGAGATAAAAAATAACAAAACAAAGTAGAGAGGGTAATACCCTAAAACAAATAGATGCAATAAGAGCATATGCAAGGCTACTAAAATAAAAAAATATATAAAATTTTGTACTAAGTTTTTCATAAACTTAAGGAAGATAGACTTTGTCTCTAAGCTCATTATATTCCAAGCTCGCATCACTATCTAGTGTGATGCCACCGCCACTTTTATAAATATAACCATTTTTTGTCTTCTCAACGAAACGAATCATCACTCCACTATCAAAACTCACTCCATCATAGACTCCAAAGATTCCGCTAAAATAACCTCTCTCATAAGACTCTACTTCTTCTATTATCTCTAAAGTTTTTTTCTTAGGCGTTCCACTTATGCTTCCAGCTGGCAGAAGTTTTTGAACTATATCTCCAACTCTCTCATGCCAACTATCCCCCACAAAACCACTAATGTGTGAGCTTACTTGCAAAAGCTCTTTTGTACCAGCATCTACTCTTTGAACAAATCTAAACATCTTAACTCTGATATCTTGTGCAACCATAGAGAGGTCATTACGAAGCAGATCAACTATCATAGTATGTTCAGCCAGCTCTTTAGTGTTGCCTAGAATCTTCTTCTTTGCATCTGTTATAGACGCATCTATAGTCCCTTTCATGGGATAGGTATCTATATGTGAGTCTTTTATGCCAACAAATTTCTCTGGCGAAAAACAGACAAACTCATCTTTATATCTTAGTTTGTACTTTGCATTTGCATTTTTATATATCTCTTTTAAACTAAGTGCTGACGATATTTTAGTAGGTGCGGTTAGGTTTAAAAGGTAGGTGTTTCCAGACTTTATCTGCTCTATAATTTTGTCAAACTTCTCTTTATAAGCTTTAAAGTCTTCCTCTTCTTTTATAAAGAGTTCATCATGTTTTTTAAAAGTATAATCTTCATCTATAGAAAATTCAATATCATGCAGATGCAAGTCAGCGAGCTTTATAACTTCAACTTTTGAAGCCAAAAAATCACTTATAACTAAAAAAGGCTCTCTTTTTCTTCCTAGAGTATTTAACTTTTCAAACATTTTGTATGAGTTTTTTTAAAACCGCCATTCTGATTGAGACACCATTTGTAACTTGCTCTAAAACCTTGCATCTCTCATCAGCTAGTAGTGCATCGCAGATATCTACATTTCTATGAACGGGTCCGGGATGGAGCAAAACTATATCTCTATCTCCTACTAGACTCGTTGAAATACAAAAGTCACTAGCATAGTCCCTTAGTGAAGCGTAACTTTGAGAAGAGTGTCTCTCTGTTTGAGTTCTAAGACTCATAATAGCATCAACTTCATCTATGATCTCTTCTAAGTAGTGAGTAGTTCTAAGCTTAGTTTTTGGCAAAAAATGAGGAGGTGCAACTAAGATAACTTCCATGCCAAAGCGAGTTAAGAGTTCTATATTTGAGTTTGCAACTCTAGAATTTTTTATATCTCCAACTATGGCTATTTTTTTACCCTTTACATCTTTAAAATGCTCTTTTAGAGTAAAAAGGTCAAGAAGTGCTTGAGTTGGATGGGCATGAGCGCCATCCCCTGCATTTATGATGGCTGATTTTGTATGCTTTGAGAGGATTTTTGGTACACCTGCATTTTGATGACGGACTATCATAGCGTGTGGATTCATAGCATCGAGATTCATAGCAGTATCTACTAAAGTCTCGCCCTTTTGTGTTGAGCTTTTTGTAACATCGAGATGAACAACTTCAGCACCAAGCCTCTTTGCGGCTATCTCAAAAGAGCTTCTAGTTCTAGTTGAGTTTTCAAAAAAGAGCGTTATAACAATCTTGTCTTGCAAAATTCTCTCATATGCACCTTTGTTAAATTCCCTTGCATCTGCAAAAACAGCCTCTATCTCATCTGTGGTAAAATCATCTGTGCGTATTAAATGTTGCATGCTCATCTTTTAAAATAATGTTTAGAGATTATACAAGACATCGCAAATAGTGTCAATATTTTTGCTAACTTTCATAACCTCAAATCCACTCTTTAAAAAGTAAGGCAGAGATATTGCCTCAAAACTCCTATCTTCCTCACGACAATTAAACGCAACTTGATGTTTTATCTTTGCATCTTCTAAAACTTTTCTACTCAAAAGTGTGTCATTTATGCATCCGAGTGAGCAGTGAGTAACTAAAAGTGCTGAAGAGTTAAAAAGAGTTATCAAATCCACCATCATAAGCTCCCTATCTATTGGAACTAAAAGCCCACCAGCTCCCTCAATGATAAGAATATCACAATGCATCTCAAGCTTCTCTATTGCCTTTTGAATCTTCTTGATATCTAGTTTTTTACCCTCAGATGCAACAAAAGGAGATGCTGCTTTTTCATAAGTGATGGGGACTATATCCTCTAAAGTCATCTCTTTAAACTCACAATTAAGTTCTCTTAAAACACTTAAAAGCTCATTTGCATCTTTGGCATCTGTGCTTATCACTCCAGTCTCTATTGGCTTGATGGCTCCAACTCTAAAACCACGAGATGCAAACTCTCTTAAAAGTAGTTTTGTTGTGTAAGTCTTACCAATATCTGTGTTTGTTGCTGTAACAAAAATTCTTTTTTTCACATTTATCTCTACTTTGGTATAATCGCTTATAATTTATAAGGCATGATTAATGAATAATTTTGAAGAGTATTGTACCAAATTTGTCCAAGCAGTAGGAAGTAAAGATGGAGCTGTCAGCCCGGCTATAGTTTCCTCTGCATCTTTTTCTTACTCTACGCCAGAGATGGCTGAGGGCATTTTTTCTGGAAGTGTGAAAAAACCACTCTATGCTCGCATGGGAAATCCAACAAACGCAAGACTAGAGTCCATCATGGCAGAGATGGACGCTGGAGTAGCAGCGATTGCAACAAGCTCAGGCATGGGGGCTATAACGCTTGCTGTTATGTCTATTGTCTCAATGGGCGATGAAATCATCTCTATAGGCGGTCTCTTCGGCGGAACCTACGCTTTTTTTTCAGAGACTCTACCTCGTTTTGGTGTCAAGTCTCACTTTTTTGATGTTGATGATCTTGCCTTAATTGAGGATACAATAAATGAAAATACAAAAATTATCTTTTTAGAGAGTGTTGGCAATCCAAATATGAAGCTCCCAGATATCAAAAAGATAGCTGCTATTGCAGACAAGCATGGGGTTTTACTCATAATTGACAACACTACAACCCCTCTTAGCATCTCTACTATAAAACTCGGAGCTGACATTAGTGTCTACTCAACTACAAAAATCATCTCAGGAAACTCCTCCGCGCTTGGCGGTTGTGCAGTTTTTCGCGCAATTAATGATGGCGAAGACAAATTGAAATCTCCAAGATATGAGTTTTTGCAAAAGTTTATAAAGGGAGCTAAAGAGATGGCACTCATTGCAAATGCAAAAAAAAGAGCCCTAAGAGATTTTGGAATGACTGCGAATGCACATGCAAGTTATCAAACCTTACTAGGACTAGAGACACTTCCTCTTAGACTCTCAAGAGTATCGCGAAGTATAGAGATAGTCACAGCAGATTTAAGTAAAAACGGACTTGATATAAATCATCCATCACTTAGCTCACACGAGCATCATCAAAGATATCTGAGTGATTTTAAAAATGGTTGTGGCTCTCTGTTTTGTATCGACTTTAAAACAAAAGAAAAAGCATTTGAGTTTTTAAACAAAACAAAATTAGCTACTCTAACTGCAAATATTGGCGACAGTAGAACACTGGCTCTTCACATGGCTTCTACAATTTACAAGGATTTTGATGAAGCAACAAGAGAATTTTTAGGTATCTCTGATGGACTTATTCGCGTCTCAATGGGTTTAGAAAACCCCGAAGATATTATAAAAGATTTTATACAGGCGAGTAGGTAGAGATGGCAACAAGAACTGATTTAGAACAAGAAACTATAGTAGAAGTTATATATCCTAAAAAATATAAGGTATATTTACTAAATGATGACTATACTTCAATGGAGTTTGTGGTCGATATTCTCATAAGTATCTTTCACAAAAGTCTCTCAGATGCACAACAGACAATGCTCGATATTCACAAAAAAAATAGAGGTCTTTGTGGCATCTACACCCATGAGATAGCTGAGACAAAGGTTATGCAGGTGCATAAAAAAGCAAAAGAGAGTGGTTTTCCACTAAAAGCAGTAATGGAAGAAGAATAAAATGATAAGTACAAGTTTAAATGATATATTTCAAAAATCAATTTTATATGCAAAAAGTTTAAGACATGAGTATCTCACAATTGAGCATGTTTTTTTTATACTACTAAACTCAAAAGAGGGTTCAGACATTATTAGAGCTTGTGGTGGAGATATTGAGGTGATGAAAGAGGCTCTTGGCATCTACATCTCAACTAGTATAGATCCTCTTCCCCTAAATATTGATCAAGACCCATATGAGACAGTAGCACTATCAAGGCTCATTGACAATATGATTATCCATCTTCAAAGTGCGCAGCAGCAAAATGCAGATGTAGGAGACTTGTTAGCGGCTATATTTGATGAGCAGAAGAGTTTTAGCTACTCTCTTTTAAATGAGCATGGTATATCAAAACTAGATATTCTAGAACACATCTCACACAAAGAAGATAGTAAAACTAAGGACGATGAGTCATATCTGAGCAAGTTTTCTATAAATCTCCTTCAAAAAGCAAAAGAGGGTAAAATTGACCCTGTAATTGGACGAGATAGTGAAATAAGTAGAGTTATCCAAATACTTTGCAGACGCAAAAAAAACAACCCTATCTTAGTTGGTGAAGCTGGAGTTGGAAAGACAGCAATTGCTGAGGGATTAGCTTTGAGTATAGTTAGTGGTGATGTGCCAGATATTATAAAAGAGGCTGAACTTTTCGCACTAGATCTTAGTGCAATGCTAGCTGGAACAAAGTATAGAGGCGACTTTGAAAAAAGGCTAAAAGGCGTGATGGATGAGTTAAAAGCACACCCAAACGCTATACTTTTTATAGATGAGATCCACACTCTAGTAGGTGCAGGCTCAACTAGCGGGACAATGGATGCAGCAAATCAGCTAAAACCAGCTCTAGCTTCTGGAGAGCTAACCTGCATGGGTGCTACAACTTTTGCAGAGTATAGAAACAGTTTTGAAAAAGATAAAGCACTTAGCAGAAGGTTTTCTAAAGTCGATATCGATGAACCATCTGAAAAAGTGAGCTATAAAATACTTCAAGGTCTAAAGAGTAGATATGAAGAGCATCATAATGTTACTTATACACCAAAGGCGCTAAAGAGTGCAGTTGAACTTTCAAAAAGATATATTACAGATAGATTTTTACCTGATAAGGCGATAGATATTATAGATGAGACAGCTGCATCTTTTCATCTAAAAGACAGAAAAAAAAGAAAAATTACAGCTTACGACATAGAAAAAACTATCTCTAAAATTGTAGGCATATCAAACTCTAAAGTAAGTAAAGATGAGACAAGTCAGCTAATGAATTTAGAAGAGGAGTTAAAAGCAAAAGTCATAGGACAAGACAAAGCTATAATAGAAGTCGCAAAAGCTATAAAAATCTCTAAAGCTGGACTAACTCCAGCAGATAAACCTATAGCTTCATTTTTATTTTCAGGTCCTACAGGGGTTGGTAAAACTGAGCTTGCAATATCGCTAAGTAAGGTACTAGGTGTTAATTTTGAGAGATTTGATATGAGTGAATATATGGAAAAACACGCTCTTTCTCGTCTTGTTGGAGCACCTCCAGGGTATGTTGGTTATGAGCAAGGTGGATTGCTTACCGAAGTTATAAAAAAGCATCCTTACACAGTTTTACTGCTTGATGAGATAGAAAAGGCTCATCCTGATTTGGTAAATATTTTACTTCAAATCATGGATAGTGCAACTCTTACTGATAACAATGGTTATAAGGCAAATTTTCAAAATGTTATACTCATTATGACTTCAAATATTGGAGCGAGTGCTAGAGGTGTTATGGGATTTAACAAAGATAGTTCAATAGCTAAGGATGAGGAGCTAAAGTCATTTTTTACTCCTGAGTTTAGAAACAGGCTAGATGCGATCGTTGAGTTTGAACAACTAAGCATTGAGACAATTGAGAACGTAGTTATGAAGTTTATAGATGAGCTAAATAGTGACTTAAAAAAGAAAAAAATAACTATTAGCATCTCGCAAAATGCCAAAAAATTCATAGCAAAAAGTGCTTATTCACAAGAGTTAGGAGCTAGACCACTAAAGAGATATATACAAGACAACATCACAAATAAACTAAGCGATGAAATCCTCTTTGGTAAACTAAAAAATGGTGGTAAGGTTGAAGTTGGCGCTAAAGACAGACTCATACTAAGATTTAAACAACTAGATGATTCCAAAACTAAATAAGTACACTCTAGACTTCCCAGATGCAAGAGATGCAAATGAAGATGGCATCGTAGCTTGGGGAGGCGATCTTAACCCATCAAGACTAATAAAAGCTTATCAAAACGGAATTTTTCCTTGGTATAGCAAAGATGATCCCATCATCTGGTGGTCAACAAACCCTAGACTTATCTTAGAACTTGATGGTTTCAGGCTAAGCAAATCATTAAAAAAAAGTATGAAAAAATTTGAGTACAAGTTTGATACTAATTTTAGAGAAGTAATGATGCATTGTGCAAAAATTTCACGAAAATCTCAAGAAGGTACTTGGATACAAGATGAAATCATAGATGCTTATGAAGAGTTACATCACTTGGGACTAGCGCACTCTGTTGAGACTTACTATAAGGGGGAGCTAGTTGGTGGACTTTACGGTGTAGTTGTCGGTGGAGTTTTTTGTGGAGAGTCTATGTTTAGCCATATGAGTGACGCATCAAAATCAGCTTTTGCTATTTTGGTCAAACACTTAAAAGATTGGAACTATGATTTCATAGACGCTCAAGTACCAACAGAGCATCTAAAAAGTTTAGGTGCAAAAGAAATCTCAAGAGGGTGTTTTTTAGAAAAACTTAAAAAAAGTAGTTTTAAGAGTCTTGAGCACAAGTGGGAACTAAAACAAAAACCACTTTCAATCATCTAGAGCTTTACTATAAATCTAACACCGTGTAACAACTACCCACCATTTAAAAAATAATATCAAAGCATCTATATTTAACTTGTCAATAAGAATAGTATGTTAATAATGAAGAAGTACCTCATTTTACATGAGCTATCAAGAGAGGTTTTTTTATGAATGTAGAAGATTTAAAGTATATTAACTGGAAAGAGATTGGTTGGTGGAATGAGTTAAAAAACAACGTTAATTCTATTGATAAACTAAAAAAATACATCTATTTAAACAAAGATGAGGAGGAAAAGTTACGCAAGGTTGTCAATAATCATCCTATGAATATTCCTCGTTACTATTTAAGTTTAATAGACCATACAAAGGAAAAAGATCCAATTAAAAAGTTAGCTTTTCCAAGTGAAGAAGAGCTTACAATAAGTGGCTTAAGTGGAGAAACAACAAAAGATCCATATGGAGATGATAAACACAACAAAGGTAATGGGATACTACACAAGTATCCATACTCAGCTTTGATTGTTGCAACAGATTATTGTTCAATGTATTGTAGGCACTGTTTTAGAAATGTCAAGCGCAATCCAAAAATGTACCAAAACGCAGT